>JBCBTA010000138.1:0-7811 GCA_039818905.1 Planctomycetota bacterium | reverse complement strand
CACGGGACATGTCACTCCGCCATGACGATCCCGTCCGTCGCCTCAAGCCACGCAACAACCTCATCCGCCGCCCGTTCAACGTCGTCGTGGGAGACATCCACCTCCAGCACCGGCAGATTCGATGCCCGCGCCAACGATCGCAGTACCGCCTGCTCCTCGATGAACGGCGTCAGGTCGTCGTACTGCGACGGATTGCCTGAAATCTTCAGCCGCTCCGCCCGCGCCGCTTCAAAGGTGCGCTCATCACGAACGCACAGCACCAGACGGAATCCGAGCGGCGCCATACGCTCTTCGAGCCACGAGAAGTCGTACGTGTTCCCGTGCGCACGCTGCTGGTAGGCGATGGTCGAGAGATGCCAGCGATCGATGATCCAGGAGGCGTAGCGCTGCAGTTCGAAGATGCGGAGCCACGCCTCGTACGTCTCCAACGCGAGCGCTTCCTCATCCGGCTCGAAGTTGATCAGCCCCCTGCCCCACGGAACGTTGGTGAAAGCGCACCACTCTCCTGAGATCAGCGGCGAGTGGTACCGGTACTTGCGGGGTCCGACGAAGCCGGGATGCTCGTTCAGCGCGAACGCCAGATCCGTCTTGTGGGTCAGACGGGTCCCCTCCAGAATCACCTTCGGGCACATCTTGCCGGCCACGGACAACTCCCGGGGTTTGCGACGGGGGGTGATGAAGTTCCGACGGGTCAGGCGCTTAGGCCCGCGGGCCGCTGAAACCACCCAAAAGTTTCTCCAGCTTCACCACACCGGATTTGACGCCGCCCAATCCGATAATACTTTGAGAGTGACTCGACGGAGTTCGCGTGGCGGCCTGCACAGCCACCTCGTACCGCCGGGTCACGTTGAGGCCAGGGAATAAGAGGAGGAGCTCAAGTGAAATCCATTAGCGCGTTCGCCGTTGTGGCGTGCGCCGGCGTTGCGTCCGCACAGGTCTCGCTGCAGACCGTGCCGGGGGCGCCGGCTGTCGTTGACCACTCGTACGGATTCTTCATTCCGCCCCCCAGTTCGGGCACCACGGGGCTTGGCGACGCCATCGATGTCGCCATCAGCACCTACAGTTCCGCCGGGGGTGCCCTGCTGACCGTGCCCGTCTCCCATGAGGTTGATGGCGAGGCCACCGAGCTTCGGGGCACCAGGAAGGGCCTGCCGGATCTGAAGGTCGCGTCCAGCATCAACCAGAGTGGCCTGACGCGCACGATCATCGTCGAAGTCGCCGAACCCAACGGCAACGCCATGGCCCCTGCAGGCCTCACGATCGGCGGTAGCACCGTGGATTGCCTGTTCTTCGAGTTGCCGAACATCAACGCTGGTGCCGACGCTTTCGAGGACCTCGAGAAGGCTGGCGCCGCAACCGGCGTCTTCGAGCTGTTCAACACCAGTGGCGAGGTGGTCTACACGGACGCCGCCGGGATCATCGACAAGGGCACCAGCTTCGGCGTCACCAACGGCATCGAGACCCAGAACGGCGAGGACATCTTCGGTGACGAAGAAATCGCCGGTGCGAGATTCACGATCACCTATCAGCTTCCGACGCCGGGAGCCGCGGGACTCGCATGCGTGTGCGGACTCGGTCTGGTCCGCCGCCGCCAACGCTGATCAGCGAGCCGGCCGAATCTCGAGCCGCCAGTCCGTTGCGCTCAGTGTGGTCGCAGCGCCGCTGAACTGTGCCTGCATGGCGACGTCCAGCGGCGTGAAACGCCAGCCCGTCTCGCCCACGTTGCGCCCTGTGTCATCAAACCACAGGAAGCGGTACTGGACGAGAAACTGCTGATCGGCGATCGACCGCACTGGTACCTGTGCGCGCAGCGTCCTGGTGGATGTCGGTGCATCGATGATGATGCCGGTGTAGTCCACAACCAGATGATCGCGATTCAGTGGGGACTGCAGGGTGACCTTTGGATAGTTCTCGCTGGCAATGACGTCGGCGTCGGGTGCATTCGGACGCCGCTGGCCGCTGTCGCACGCGCACAGCGAACATGTCGCAATCAGAAGGATGGCGGTGGCTGCTGGACGAAGCATCGATCACTCTCCTTGCATGGCGTCGGGTTGTGTGACGGCGGAATCCGCCACCTCCCCCATCTCGGCTCGCACTCGACCGACAAGCTCGCTGCGGGAACTGTACGAGGGATGCTCCCTGCCGTAGAGCCGCGCGAACCCGGTACTGCCCGGCAGGGGCGTGTACAGACTTCGGCCACCCTCCAGGACGTGCAGCCCCGGAGCGGCATCGGTGTATCCAACAACGTCGATCCCCTCGGCCCGGTACATCTCCAGCACATCCGCAAGCAGGTACCGGCGCGGCAGCCCCGCCTCGTGGTACTCGCGCACGATCGAACGCGTTGGCGTCCGAACACATCGACCCCCGAGGATGTAGGGCAGCGTTGGCCCCGCGGACCCAGTGGCATCGTTGGCGTACCGGACCTCCCCGCTGACCGCCCACGACGGCGGCACCGATCCGTCGGCGACCAGCCGAACGTAGTGCATCGACGCCGGGGCACGGGCAGCCGGACCCGGGACGGTCGGCAGGATCAGACGCGTCCCCGGCCGACCGGCGATCTCGAGCTCAATGCTGTTGAATCCCGGCTGCAGCGTCACTGGAACAATGTACGTCCGCTGCGGCAGCGTCTCACAGTGTCGCGTGTCCACCGCGGCTGATGACTTGACCATGCCACCGATCACCGCCGCGATCGCACCCCCCAGCGCCACCCACTCGTTGTCCGCAACCGCCAGAGCCGTCAGTCCTCCGGCAAGCAGAGCTGTTCCCAGAGCGCCCTTGGCTCGGCGCATCTGCTCGAGATCATTCCATCGAACATCCTGCGCCATGCGCACGACATCAGTCATCACCTGTGCTTCGACCGTTGTGCTCTGATTGACAATCGCCCGCAAGGGCTCGAGGCCCGGTGACGTGCGCGGCTGGAAGACGGCGAAGACCTGATTGGGCCCCGCCCCGATCTTCCGGGGACCCAGGCCATAGTCCACGTACAGCACCGCGTTGTACGCCCCACTCCGGATCTCATCGGCAAACTGCTCCAGCCGCGGTGCCAGCACGAGCAGCCGCTCCAGCGCTTCATCGCGCTCCTGAGCAAGACCAAGCTGATCGTTCGACACCGCCTGCAGGGCATAGCCCAACTCGAAGTCGGAATCGACGAGCACGAAGTCCGGTTCGTCACTCCGAACCGCGGCATCGGCTGCAATCGCCTGCCGATCCGCCAGGGCGTCGTCCGGTGGCACCGACCGCAATTCGCCGCGCCCCCGCTCGATCGCCTCTGAGAAGTCCCGGACCAGGAACAGCGCGTTGGTGGCAGACGCACGCACATTCCCCCAGTCGCCGCGCGTGCCATCGAGGGCGGCGATCGACGCATACGCCATCGCCTGCTCGTAGGGCTCTCCCTTCCAGATGCGTGCACCACCTTCGCCGACGAAGAACGTCGCGACACCGGCATCCGCATTGACCCCCTGTGTGCGCAAGAAGTCGTACAGGCGGTCCGCAACACCCTCGACCGAATCCGGAACACCGTCGGCCAGTCCAAGCGTCAGCATCTTCATGCGATCGAGCATGTAGGAGCGATCGTCCGGATCGGAGACGGCACGGTCGGCTGCAAGCACACGGGCGGCTCCGTAGTCGCCATCCGCCGTCAGCCGCAGGACGTCCCCATCGGGCTGGTAGCTGGAGCACGACGTCATCGCGACGCACAGAGCGATCACCGGAATGACGCGCCACAGACACATCAGTCGATCAGACTCCCGTGCGCGAATCGCTTGACCTGCGATGTCGCCGCCCACACGATCCGACGCGAGTCCACCTCGACGATGGTGTAGTCCACCGAGAACAGGTCCGTCCGCGTGTCTGATGCCTGACCCTCCCGCGATGCGGCGGTTCGTGTCACCGAGTTGAACTGCGCCTGCAAGAGATGCGTCGGACGCAGACCGCTGGATGGCCGATCCAGCCCGGCATCCCGGAAGGGATCCACGTCGATCTCGGGCGTGAGGTGCTCGACGCGCCACCGATCCTTGAGCGGATACAGGATGGCGACGTTCTTCGCCGCGAGAAGTTCCTGCATGCCTCGGTCGTAGAGCACGCGCGTCACGGCGGCGAGCTTGTCTGCCTGCGACAGACGCTCGTTCGAGAGGTTCCACATGCGATCAGGCTGCAGCACGATGGGATCGGATCGTTCGTTGCGCCCGACCAGGAAGTCGCTCACGGCGAGCGACTGCACGACGTCACTGGCGATGATCTGCATGTCCGCCGCGGAGTACAGCGTCGATGGGCGCAGCGATGGCGCCGAGCACGCCGCCAGCGTGCCGAGAAGCGCAATCAGCATGCACTGATGCACACGCATCTGTGGACGCTGTCCGTCAGCGGTCCTGCTTGGAGGTGTACTGCTCGGCGAAGACCAGTCGGCGTGACGCCAGGTGCGTGACCGTGGCATCAAAGATGTAGGTGCTGTCCCCGCCGCGCCTGATCTCCCCGAACGAGCCCTGGAGCACGTAGACGATGTCAGGGTCGTACCTCGCCCCCACCGGCTCCATGTCCTGCGGTGCGAGCCTGCGAGCCTGCTCGTCCATCAACTCGGGACTCTCGACGATGTCGGCGACGTTCGTGATGACGTCGCTGTTGACCATGTTGAGGAAGATGCTGCGCCGAATGCGGCGAAAGTCACTGGTCGGCGTGTACGTCTCGTTCTCGATCGCGCCCATCTCCACCACGACCTTGGTGGGCGCATCCTGGATCTCGGGCACGTTGGCCAGTCGCACGGCAAGCTGCTGCGAGACCTGATCCGCAAACTCGAGGAGAACGACACTGCTCGCTTCCGGTGCGGCGCGGTCGGCTTCGGTCGAACGATAGGGATCGATCCGGCCAGCTCGATTGCCATCCGGCGGCGGATCGGACCTGCATGCTCCGAGGCTGAGTGCAGCGATCGTGATGAGCGCAAGCGGCAGACGCTTCATGAGATACCTCCGGATTGCACGTCCCGGAGCAAGGGTAGCGCCCCGACCGTGCTCGGGGCGCTCCCATGTCCGATCGATGCTCAGCGGGTGGAAATGACCTCTGGGAAGTCCTTCGGGAAACGCCACACGGCGTCGTCGTCCTCCTGCACGAGGCCACGCGCATCGGCCGCCGCCCCGGTGAGCAGAAGCGTCGTCACATCGTGGCTCACCCACGGATTGCCGTACCAGTAGCCATGGGCCCAGAAGTCGCCCTTGCCGGCCCGCTTCTGTGCGTAGGTCACGTCGATGATGTTGAGCTCGGCGTAGTCCAGCAGGTCCTTGCGCTGCTGATCGGTCAGCTCCTGCTCGATCTTCCCGAGACGCTCGCCCTTGAAGTAGAAGAAGCTCGACAGACCGACGCCGGAGTCCTTGCGCGACGTGTAGATCGTGATGCGATCGGCCACGTCCTGGAAGCGGTCCATACCGGTCACACGCACCACGTCCGGGTCCAGATCGGCACCGGCGAAGATGACATCCTTGATCTTCGTCGCCGCCTGGATCTCGTCCGGCGTCTCATCCGCGTAGATGAGCCGGATCTGATACAGCGTGCTCATCAGCGTCGGCGCACCGGCGCTGTACGTAATCAGGTTGATCCGGTCGGCGATGCTCTCCTGTGCGAGCAGGAACAGCAGTTCGCGCAGGGCCCGCGAGGTCAGCGACCCGCTCTCACGATCCTGGGCGTAGCTGAATGGGTTGTCGTGCGACGGCCACGAGTAGGCGATGACGAGGCCTTGCCGGTCCATCATGTGCCACAGCGAGGCGGACATCCGAACCGACCATGGGAAGGCGGTGTTGAAGCCATGGACGAAGACGGTGACCACCTTCTCGTCCGACTGCTCCAGCCGCTCGTTGACGGCATCAATGAAGGGCTGCGTGCCGTCCAGGTCGGTGAGGGTCTCGCGCTGACCGAGCGGAACGGTGCTCGGCAGCACGCCGAACTCCTCGACGTCGAGCAGGCGCATCTGCACCTTTTCCTCGTCGATGGTCCGTTGCGCGACGGATTCGAATCCGACGCCGGCCTCGCCGAAGCGAACCGTGGCAGTGCCGAGCGTCAGCGTCGTGGCTCGGTCCGAGGTGTAGCGCTGCGGGGCCTTGCGGTTCTCGCGAGCAGCGCGATCCGTCGCGTACAGCACCTGCACGTCCTTGATCCGCTGCTCCGGCGGAACGCGCTCGGCGAAATTCTCATCGCCGAGCAGGCCGATCGGCGTCTTTATGAGCGTGGGGTTGTTGCATCCGGCAGCGCCCACGGCGAGCGCGATTGTGCCGAGGACGGTCAGTGCGGTCTTGTTGAGCATCATGAGCCTCCTTCGGCGATGAACATGTCCAGTATCTCACCCGTGCTGGGATCGACCTCCAGCGCGATGGTGCGAGCAGCCACGGCGATACCGCGCTGCCAGATGCGGCGGAGCGAAACCGAGTCGTCCGTCACACTGATGAAACGTGTCAACACCCCGGGAACGTCATCGATGTCGCTGTCGGCAAGCAGCTGGTTCAGCTCCTGGGCCCGCAGATACGCGGCGAAGGGCTTGTCCAGCTCGACCGGTTCGGGCTCCGTCGTCGGAGCGACGTACTCGTCCTCCATCTCCGGCCCCTCCTGCTGCTCATCCTTCTCGACGGCAAACTCCTCAGCCGTCACGCCGGCATCCGGCGTGTACGGCGCCTGGGCCTGAATCGCGAAGTCCACCGTGCGGGCAAAGACGACTCCCGTGACCACGTGCATCGTCACGCGATCACCGGGCCTCGTGAGAGCATCGAGCCGCCCGAGATGCTCCGAGCGCAGCACCGGACGCCCTCCGTCGCTGACATCATCCTCGCACAGCTCATCCAGCATCCGCGCCAACGACAGCGAGTACGACTCGGCCGAACTGATGCGGAGCGTCACGGCTTTCGGATCGGACCACGCCGTGCCCAGCGCGAGATTCACCGCTTCCACGGGGATCAGACGCTGCAGGTTGCCGGAGCTGTAGGTCATCGAACTGAAGACACCCAGCGACACCTGGCGAAGGCGCGACGGGGCATCGTCGAACTCGAAGATGGACTCCGGCTCCGTCATGGCTTCGGGCCAGACGCTGGACCAGTCCTCCGGATCCTCTCGACGCAGATCCGCGTACTCGTTGGGTGTCGGCGGGAAGCCCGGCCGCATGCCGTACTCCTCCGTCAGCGCACCCAGCACGGAGACGGCCGACCAGCGGATGGCGTCGGCAAACAGGCTGGAGCGGTGCGGATCGAATCCGACGAACGTCGGCTCGCCATCCTCGCCGAGCGGCACAGGACGCGAGATGTCCAGGTAGACATCGCCGACGCGCAGATCCTCCGTCGGCGGCAGCACCGCGCGGAATCCCATGTACGAGTTGATCTCCTCCCACGGATCGCTCAGTCGCGAGACGTCCGGGGGTGGAGGCGGGCTGAATGTGACAGGCGTCGAGCACGCAGCCAAAACCACCACCGCCGACACACCGCCGGTGCCCAGCATCGCACGCTTCCTTTTCATCTCACACCTCAAGAGGATTCAGTGGGCGCACTCGCGGCAGCAGCCGGTGCACCCGAGACCTTCTCACTCATCCACCGGATGACGAAGAAGAGCATCGGAACGGCAATGACACTCACGACGGTCGCGACCGCCATGCCGCCGAAGACAGTCGTGCCCAGCGCCTTGCGGCTCTCGGCACCGGCACCCGTCGCCACGAGCAGCGGCAGGACACCGAGGATAAAGCTGAACGCCGTCATGAGCACCGCACGGAAACGCAGCCGTGCCGCCGTCAGCGCAGCATCCCGGATGGACGCGCCGCTCTCGCGCTGCTCCTTGGCGAACTCGACGAT
>JBCBTA010000137.1:0-7832 GCA_039818905.1 Planctomycetota bacterium | reverse complement strand
GTCGCGGCCGCCGCCCGCGCAACGAGGCGAGCCTCGCGGATTCGCTCACCAAGCTCCTGCGGAACAAGGCGATGTCCGTCACGGACGCGGCGCAGGCCGTGCAGGACGCCGGCTACAAAACAACCTCGCCCAACTTCCGCACGATCGTGAACCAGACCCTGCTCAAGGACAAGCGCTTTAAGCGAGTGGCGAGAGGCCAGTACACGGCAAAGTGAGCTCGAGCCGCCTATCACGATCGGCGCGCAATCTGCGAAGTAAAGCGGCTACTCAGCCGAGGCGAGCTTCTTTCTGACCCACCCAACAACGGCTTTGCTCTCCGGTGTAACCGGCTTCATGTAGACATCGGCGATCGACGAACTGGCGGCATGTCCCAGCCATCGCTTCATCGAACTGATCGAGCAACCGGGCCGAGAGCCGAATTCGGTCGCACCCAAGTGCCGCAAGGTGTAGAAGCCACCCAACGTCTGCTTTGTTTCTCCGATGCGTGCCCGCAGCTTGATCCACCACTGTTGGACGGAGTCAATTGGTCCGTGCACAAGCGGACGACCGGTCCGCGTCGTGAACATCAACTCCCCCGGCTGCCGAGGTGTTGCGTTGAGATAGGCCGCGATGTACGCCCAAACAAGCGGCGGCGTCTCGCCGTAGCGTTCAACCCCGGTCTTGCCGCGGCGAAGGTCATAGGTCTCATCGTCGATTTGACCGACTCGCAGCGTGGCCAGGTCCTTCTGGCCGAAGCCCAGCCCGATAGCGGTCCAGATGAGGCACCGTTCGCGAAGCTCACTTGCGGCAAGCAATGCCTGTAGCTGATCGACAGTTGGTAGCGTTCGCGGCTTGGAGACCTTGCCGTGGGCAACGTCGCGGCTGTCCCAATTCCACGGCAAGACCTGCTGCCCATGCTCGGGCCTTCCCGCCCGGTCGATGAGCCGCTTGACTATGTGCATTCGCTTTGCGACCTGGGAGGCGGAGTACCCGGCTTCGGCGATCGCTTGGTTGTACCCCTCGACATCGGACATAGCGAGGTCAGCTACGTGCATCCGGCCCACTGCTCCAGTCCCGTGCAGGTCGTTGAGGTATGCCAGGAAGTCCTTGAGATGCTTGACACGGTCTGCGTAGACACGCGGGCTGATAGTACCCATGCGGCGTCCTTCCCCTTCCTGCCGCACTCGGGCGTGTTCGAGAGCAAGAAGATCAGACGCCACAGAGACAAGGGAGCCCGCCTGAAGCTGCTCCGCCTCAACAGTGACCAATGGGCCACCAACGGGCTTGGCCTCGATCCGCTTCGCTCGACCTCGGCGAGGGGTCGCCTCTCCGCTCAAATGCTGTCCCAGCCAGCGGTGATAGAGACGTTCCGCCTCGGTCCGGGTTGATGCTGCAAAGCGATGCTTGCGTGGTGTACCCGTCTCGGGATCACGGAACGACACATGCCAGCCGATGCCTCTCACCTCGGTGTGCTTCAACTGTGGGATGCGGGGCTTGCGGGTGGCGTCCATTTCGGTGGGTCCTGCTACAATGCTCGCGGACGGGATGGATCCTGTCCGGGTATTGTAGTGCAGAACTGACCACAAATGTAGTGCAAAACCCGTCTGCGGGCGTAACTCAATTGGTAGAGTGTCAGCCTTCCAAGCTGAATGTTGCCGGTTCGACCCCGGTCGCCCGCTTTGCACCCAACGGCCCGCGAGGGCCGTTTTTGCATTGGGAAGACTACCCTGGGTAAAGCCCGGCGACGGTTCTCGCCGTCGCCGGACAAATGCTCGTCGTCCGGGGCGCAGCCGAAGTCGGCGAGATTCGTCGAGCCATCACCGTCGATGTCACCCGAGCAGGGCGCGATCGGGGTCGCCAGCATCTCCGCGGTGCGCTGCCGAAGCGACACAGACCAAGCCCGATGACAAGTCACCGTCCGTAGAGGACACCCCCTGGTCACAGACGCTCACTGGGCGCCTTCCTCATTCAGGGTGTAGTACATCGCGAGACTTGTCTCACCAAAGACTTCAACCTTGAGCGCTGCGTCCGACACATTCGACTCGTTGCGCAGCAGCAGCGGCGCGGCGGGCCCCATGCGCAGCTCATCGCGATCACCCGGCTCGAGAACTGCGATGGGAAAGGGCTCGTTTCCCCCCGTGCTGGTCAGCAGTGTCACGGTGGTCTCGCCATGGTTGTGAACCTTGGCGCGGTAGCTCCCCTGCTGCTCGCCGCCGAGGGTGAACGTCTCACCGGCAGGGATGCCGAGGCCAGATGTCAGGTCGGGCCCCAGGCAGCCGGTGAGCTGGGTCTGCACTGCGATGAGGATCACTGTTGCTGCGCACGCGCGTGCGATGTTCATGTGTCTTCTCCTGCCCGAGGGGCTATGGATCGTTGGGGTGTGATGTGGCCGCCGAATCGTCACGCGCCGTGCGATGCGTCGGGAATGTCGCGGCTGTCAGTCGTGTAGGCGCGTTCGCCGCCGATCATGCGCTCGTAGAACAGCATGTACCCGCTCTGATCGGGCACGGCGATGGTCGCATTGGTTCGGTCGGTGGTGCCGTCCGGCCTGATCATCTGCATGCGGCCCTTCCCGAGTTGTCGCCGCTCGTATCCATCGTCGCCGAACGTCCCGACAGTGATCTCCTCGACGCGGATCCCGCCTCTGGGGCTCACCTCGTACGCCATGGCGCGGAGTTTCATCGGCCCACTCTCGAAGAACTCGAGGATCTGGCTGCGCATCTCGCTGCCGTGATAGCGCGTGGCGATCCAGATCGAGCCATCCTCGAAGAACCACATGCCCGGCCCCTCGAGCCGACCATCCACGATGCCGTGAATCGACCGTGGCGCGCCGCTGGCGTATGCCGTCGCCGCGTAGCCGGTATACCGCATGCCGCTCGCACGGTCGATGTACACGCCGCCATCAAGACGGATCGTCGAGAAGTCAGCGGTTCGCCCGGCCTCATGGACCCCGAGCAGTCGTGTACGGTTCCGCTGCGGGTTGCCATCGCGGAGGTCAACGCCCGCGTCCGCCGCAAGCGCGACGACCTTTGGACTCCGGGAGTCATCCACTTCGACGGCCCGCTCTGACGCGCAGCCTCCTGCTGCCGCTCCCGCCAGCAGTATCAGCAACATCGCTGAGACTCGAGAGTTGATCCTGACCATGGTTCGTGCTCCTTTCATTGGCTCTCACCCTGTATGGCGAGAACCGCGTCCATCGATTCGGAGCACGTTGTGAATTTATCGCCGGGCCGGGACCTCGACGACGATGTCATCACCCACGATGACGCGACGACCATCCTCCATGATGACGGCGTCCCGCACGAGCGCATACCGACGATCCAGCATCTCGACTGCTCGCCCCGTGGACATGTCGAAGACACACGTGGAGCGGCCATCCTCTCCCAGTGCGATCAGCCGATTGTCCATCTCGTCCACCACGAAGGCCCGGACCGGACCTGACAACGCGTGCTCGAAGAGCCTCGGTGTCGCAGTCTCGGAGTCGATCGCCACGATGCGTCCGCTGAGCGTCCCGGCGAGCAGATGCGCACTGCCCTCGATCTCGATGGCAGCGATGGCACTGATGATCTCCTCAACCACGCCAAGCTCACTGCCACCCCGTTCAATACGCCCGTCGCGGAGCCCAAGAACGCGACCGTCCGGATGCAGCAGTGCTGCTGTCGGCAAGGCCTCGTCGAGTCGATCAGCACGCATGTTGCGCGGATCGATGAGCGACGGCACACCGTCCCATGTCATCACCAGGACACCGTCACCTGCAGGTGCCGCCCGCATCGCGTTCTGTCCGGACGTCGCATCCACTTCACCCCGCACTTCGCCCGACGCCAGATCGACCAAACCGCTGCGAAACGGGATCATCGCCAAACCAGCCGCGGCGTGGAGCATCATGGGACGGTCGCCACGCACGACGGTCTCCCACACGAGCGCACCACTCTCGACCATCCAGCAGCGCAGTGAGCCATCCTCGCCAAGAGAGACGGCCGAGCCGGCGATCGGCCCACGGACGACACCGAGCACATTCGCGTCGTGCACAGCCATCGGCACGACACGCAGCAACCGCGCAACGTCGTACAGTCGCGGCACACCATCGGCATGCGCGACAGCGAGCGACACGCCCCGCCCATCGAAACACAGATCGTGCACGATCCCGGTTGCCGCCAGCACAGTGCCGACCAGATCACCCGTCTCCACATCGTGGAGCTTGACAGTGCCACCTGACGATGCCGATGCCACCAGCGGACGATCTGGATGCCAGGCAAGCGCGAACACCTGCTGCCGATGGGCCGCAATGCTGCCGATCTCCGACAGCGAGGCGCTCTCCAGCAGCCTGACCGCTCCGCGCGCATCACCGATGGCCAGCACCGATCCATCGGGTGCATAGGCGATTGTCGTGATGCTTCGCTCTGAGATCGCGCGCTGCTCGATGATGACGCCCTGAGCGACGTCGATGATTGTGACCTCACCATCGTCACCGGCAACCGCCAGCATCGTGCTGTCCGGATGCCATGCAAGCCCGAACAGGCCCTCACTGTTGACCTCGATGGCGGCGCGCGGTGCGGCGTCAATACTGTCCCACAGCCGTACCGTTCCATCGTCACTGGTGGTGGCGATCATGCTGCCGTCCGGTGAGAAGCGCACACGCGTGATCCACGTTGCGTGCCCCTCTCCAATGCCAAGCACGTCTGCAGATCCTGCATCCCAAAGATGCAGCTGCTGACTCATGCCACCGACGCTGGCGGCCCGTTGGCCATCGGGTGAGAGATCCACACTGAGCACCATGCCGTCGTGGCCGCGGTACACCGTGTCCAGCGATCGCGTGACGGTTCCCCAGATGCGCGCAGTTCCATCATTGGAAGATGCCGCGAAGAGCGCGGCGTCGCTCGAGAATGCGACACCTCGCACATAGTGGCTCCCATCCATCCCGACGAACTCAATGGGCTCGGGATGAAGCGCGGCCCACAAGTCCTCCCACTCACGCCCGCGCAGGTGTGGCTCGCATGCCTCCAGCGCGGCGACCGCCTGGCCACGCTGCCCGAATCCGATGGCCTCCGACGCGCGGAGAATCTGTCCCGGATACGTCGCCTCTGCGAGACTCGTGCGGGCTGCGACGGCCTCCTGCTCGCGCATCAGCGCAAGCGCCTCGGCATCTTCGGCCCGACTCAGTGAATGCCCGGTGGAGATCAGTGCGAGGACGGTTGCGCCCACAGCAACTGTCAGCGCTGCGGCACACGCACCCGTGACGGAAAGTGCCGCCTTGTGCCGTGCCGCGAACTTCCGGGCCCGGTACATGGCCGAAGGCGGAGCGGCGCTCACCGGCATGCCGTCGAGAAATGCGCGGAGGTCACGAGCGAGATCGGCGACCGACGCGTAGCGACGCACACGATCCCGATCGAGCGCCTTCATCACGATCCAG
The DNA here is from genome assembly GCA_039818905.1 of Planctomycetota bacterium. GTDB lineage: Bacteria > Planctomycetota > Phycisphaerae > Phycisphaerales > UBA1924 > JBCBTA01. The sequence continues at coordinate 2,443 of JBCBTA010000137.1, read as the reverse complement.
TCAAGCTCGCCGCGAAGGCGACCGGCTCCCGATCGGCCTCGCGCGGTGGCGACCGTCGATGGTGCGGCGGGGCGGGCCTCGCTGATGAGCTTCGAGAGACCTGCGAACCCAGCGGAAGCGATCGCGTCGGCGGCGAGTGCCTGCGAACCGCTGAGCAGTTCGTAGAGGATCGCACCCAACGAGAAGACATCGCTGCGGACGTCGATCGCACTTGATGCCATCGTGAGTTGCTCGGGACTCATGTACGCCGGCGTGCCTACCCACTGCCCGCGGAGAGTCTGCACGGCGCTGCCAGGATCGTCAGCAGACGCCATCGCCTTGGCGATGCCGAAGTCGATCACCTTCGGCTGGGCGTGCTCTTCATCGACGATCAGAATGTTGGATGGCTTGAGATCGCGGTGGATCACACCGCGCTGATGTGCGTGCGTCACGGCCGCACACACATCGAGGAAGAGCCGAATTCGCCCCTCGACATCGAGTCCCTGCCGCTCGCAGTGCTCCACAATGCTCTCACCCGGAATGAGCTCCATCGCGAAGTACGGCACGCCAGCGTCCGTGACCCCCGCATCGTACAGACGCGCGATCCCCGGATGACTCATCATGGCGACGACCTGCTTCTCCGCCTCGAAGCGGGCCAGCAATTCGGATGTCACCACGCCGGGCTTGGCGATCTTGACTGCGACACGCCTGCGCACGGGCTCGGATTGCTCAGCTTCGTAGACGACACCAAACCCGCCTTCACCGATACGCGCCACCAAGCGGTACGGCCCAACCGCTGACCCGATGCCGCAGGCTTCCGGCGCGGTGGCAACATTCGCCGCCGCTCGCGCAGCGTCCTCCAGAGGGAGGGTTCGCGTCTCGTTGGCCAGCATGCGCTCGACAAGATCACCGACGTCGCGATCTTCGCGCTTGAGCGCATCGATCGCTCCCATGCGCTCATCGTCGGGCAGGCCTCGAATGCGAAGAAATGCTGCCCCGGCATCATCGAGCCCTGCCATCACTTCTCTCCTGCAAGTTCGGCTGCGAGCCATGCTCGTGCGATGGACCAGTCTTCCGACGCCGTGGCTGGTGAGACTTCCAGGAGTTCCGCGACCGTACGATTCTCCAGACCACCGAAGAGGCGGTACATCGCGACGCGCGCACGTCGGGCATCGATCCGCTCCAGTTTCGACAAGGCGTCGTCCAGTTCGAGTACGTGCGCACCCAAGTCGATACCCGGGACACCTTCCATCGTGATGTTGGCACGGGCCATCCCACCACCCCGCTTGGCGGCGTCACGGCCTCGGGCGTGGTCCACGAGAACGCGCCGCATCGCCGAGACCGCGGCCCGGATAAACTCGTCCTGATCCTTCCACGGCGTCCGCGCCGCGCGAAGACGCACGACGGCTTCATGAACCAATGCAGTTGGCTGCAACGTATGCCCGGCCCGCTCTGCGCGAAAGACCCCGCGCGCAATCGCCTGCAGTTCGCGATACGCCGACTCAACCAGCGCATCGAAAGGCTGGGATGTACCGTCAGTCTCGCTCACGCAACTCCCGCGTCGAAGGAAGGGCGGCCCACCTCGACGTCGAAGCGGACGCGACCCCTGCTGATTCCCGGGACACGATGCCATCCATCAGGATTGGCGACAACCGCCGGCGTCGATTCGGCATGATGGACACATTTTCTACCCCTGGCTTGCGTCCAACCGGAAGACGAGTTGAATGTCCAGCGGCTCCCGTTCGAGGATCGGGGGATGGACGTACGCGGATGGGGCACAGCCCATCGCGGCATAGAACCGCTGGGTCTCGACCGCTGGGTGCGCACCGATGTACAGATTGGACGCCCCGAGCGCACGAGCAGCCGTGCAGCTGGCCCGAAACAGCTCTGCGCCGAATCCCCGCCCGCGCTGTTGCCCGGTGACATGCAGGTAGTTGAGCTCGACATACGCCCGATCCGGTCCGAATCGCTCCGGTTCCACCGCCGCGAAGCCCTGCGGCTCGCCCGCTTCCAGAATCGCGAGCACCGCGCCACCCCTGCGATCACATGACCGAAGCGCACGGATCACTTCGTGCCTTCCGGCTGCGTCCCAGTCGTCGTCGAATGTGCTGTCATCCTCGGACAGGCTGACACCGTCCTGCCGCAACACGCGCGTCGTCCGCTGGGTCCGATCGAACCGCTCCAGCCACTCGTTGTGGAGTTGGTCGGTACGGACACGCTCGACACGCACTCGCGGCTGACCTGACATTCGTCCATTCTCCTCCTGCGTGAAGCGGTGCTGATACATTTCCGGCGTGCGAATCCAGAGCCGACTCCTGATCATCCTTCTCGCGCTCGCCGCGCCGCTCCACCTGGTTGCGGCGGACGACGTGCCGAGCGCTGCGGAGATCACGCAACGGCTGGATGCCCTGCCAGAGTCTGAAACCACCGCCGGCGAGGCATACCGCGAGGGCCTCACGGTATG
>JBCBTA010000136.1:0-7851 GCA_039818905.1 Planctomycetota bacterium | reverse complement strand
CTGCGTGACCGGCGGCGCGGGGTTTATCGGTGGACACCTCACCGAAGCCCTGCTCGATCTCGGTTCGCGCGTCACCGTCATCGATGTTCTCTCCAGCTCCGACGGTCGCTGGATCAGCAGCCAGGTGGACAAGCGACCGACGCAACTCCGCTTCGTCTACGCATCCATCCTCGACCCCGCCGCACTCGCCGATGCCGTTGGTGATGCGTAGACGAAGCGGAGTTGCGTCGGTCGCTTGTCCACCTGGCTGCTGATCCAGCGACCGTCGGAGCTGGAGAGATCATCGATGACGGTGACGCGCGAACCGAGATCGAGCAGGGCTTCGGTGAGGTGTCCACCGATAAACCCCGCGCCGCCGGTCACGCAGACCACGCGATCCGCATACTGCTTGCGCAGTTCCTGTGCCAGATCCTCCCGCAGCACCATCGTGGTCAAGTGTAACAGAGGGTTCCCAATTCCCCGCATCAAGGATGGAGATGGGGAGGGAATACTCGGATTCAGCGACAGTCGGCGCCGAAGTTGCCGCTGAGTTCGGTGAAGTCGGGAAGTCCAACGTAGCCGTCACCTGTGATATCACCGTCATCGAGCGTGAGGCCGCCTCCGCCGCCGAAGTTGCGGGCAAGGACCGCAAAGTCGGCGAGGTTGACGACGAAATCTGTCGTCAAATCACCCGGGCACTCGGGCGGCCCCAGCCGAAGGTCGGTCACGAGCATGAGGTGATCGCTGCGTCCGCTGTCGCCTGCTTCGAGTCCGAGGATCGCCAGGATGGACGAAGGGAGCTTGGCTGTTTCGACGCAGAAGGCCCGCAGGGCCGTGAATGACGTGTTGCTGATGCACACGAGATCGAGCCGTCCGGGCGGGAATGAGCCCGACGAGGTGTTGGTGCCGCGCCAGGTCGCGATGGAGTCGTCGGCGAGATTCGGGCAATCAACCTGGCGCATATCGGGAGCCCCGAACTCGAGCAGGTCGAGCGGGACGCGGGAGCCGACGAGATTCCAGTCGCCGATGACGACGACGGGCACAGCCGCGTATGGCACCAGCGTCTCGCCGAGCGCGCCGCTGCGGAACGACCCCAGGGTCTGGATGAGCAACTGCATCTGCGCGATGCGCAGGCTGTCTTCGCTGCTGCCGATGTGGCCGCAACACTTGGGGTGGATGGAGAAGACGATGACCGCACCATCGACACCACCAGTTGGTCCGGGGACGACGGCAGCTGCGTAGGAGCCGTCGGATGCGGGCACAGGAAGAACTGGGCGCGGCGCAGCAATGACGTTGTCGTTGTTCTTGTGCACGAACCAGGTCGCGCCGTCCTCAAGCGGATCGATCTGGAGCAGCAGTGCTGCGATCTGCGCAGCCGAGGAGTTGTACTCTTCCTGGAAGCAGTAGATGTCGGCGTCAAATGCATCGATCAGCCGCGAGAGGCCCGGCGCTTGTGACGGGTTGAACAGGCCTGTGCGAAGGGTGTTCAGGCTGGCGATACGGATATCGGTCTGAGGATGCCGGTCATGCGGCCGCAGCGCGGTGAAGTCCGGACGCTGCTGCATGGTGTAGGCGGCAGGCTGGGCGAGTGAATCGCTGCCGGCGAAATCGATGGTGATGGTGTCTCCTGCTTCGATGTCGAGAGCGGAGAGATCGAGGCTGAGTTCAACCTGCGGCGCGGCGAAGGTCGGCTGTGCGAGCAGGTCGAGCGTCCGCCAGGAGTAGGTGGTCGTTCCGTCGAGCCGGTTTCTCCTGTTGCGCAAATCGATGCTCAGTGTCGAGCCGTTGGGCAGACCGATCAGCACCTCGAAGCCACCGTCCAGCGGACTGCCGGACTGCAGGTTGAGCGTGTTGGTGATGTCGAAGTGGAGAAACAGCCGCGTGTCACGGTTGGTGGCGTACAGGAACGTGACATCGAAGCCACCGGTTGCGTCGGCGGCCGGATCCGTTGCGATGGGCGCAAGCGTCGTCCATTCCGGGAAGGTGCCGTCGGTGCGAGGCTCTGGAGCCGCGGCGGCCATGGCTGCAGAAATCGCCAGTGCGAAGGGGGTGATGCAATGCGTCATGTTGTCCACCTGCCTCTTGCCAGAATTGCGGGCAGGTGATGGTAGCTGGTGTGTTGCCTAGCTGCAGACGGCCCCGAAGTTGACGGCAAGATCGGAGAAGTCCGACAGGTTGATGTCACCGTCGTCAGTGAGGTCGCCCACGCTGCGGCTCTCGTTGTTGCCGTGCGGCAGACCCGTTGCCCCGAAATTGGCGGCGAGGATGGAGAAGTCCGCCAGCGTGACCTTGTCGTCACCGGTGATGTCGCCGTCGCACGCTGGTGGCGGGGGACCTGTCGTGAAGCTCGCGGCGACCGGGGTCGAGCTGACCGTACCTACCGCATTCGTCGCAGTGACGCCCCAGTAGTAGGTGGTGTTGTCGTCGAACGTACCGCCGAAGATGAGCAGCGATTCGGTGGACCGGGTGATGGGCGGGATGACCGGCGACGTCAGGCCGGGATCGCTTGCGATCGTGACGAGGTAGCTGTCGGCATCGGTGGACTCTTCCCATGTCAGGACGAGCACACCGGCCTCATCGATGTCATAGGTCGCATCGGCGGGCGACAGCAGTCCGAACGCGCCGGGGCCGGGGGGAGGCGCAGCGACGATCAGCGCCGCTTCCGCGTTGACGAATCCCCAGCCGTAGGTCGTGTCGTAGCCGGAGGCCCCGAGATCGACGGCGGTACTGAACAGCAGGTTCTCGACATCGATCGCGCTCATGGAGGGCACCTTCGAGAGCACGAGCGCCGCGACACCTGCGGTGTACGGCGAGGCGAACGATGTTCCGTTGACGAAGGCGTAGTCGCCGCTGGTGTACCCGCCGGAGCCCTGGTTGTCGGTGGTGTAGATCGACTCGCCAGGTGCGGAGATGCCGAGGCCGGTACCGAAGTTGCTGAAGGACGTGAGCGCACCGTTGCGCCCAAGGGCTGCAACGGAGACGACCGAGGGCAGGCTCGACGGATAGGTAATCGGTGAGCCAAAGTCGTTGCCCGCGGACGCAAAGTGCACCATGCCGCCGCTGCGGAGCTGTGCGTAGGTGTTTGCGATGGCGCTGGACGTGAAGCCGTAGAAGTTGCTGTTGTTGGTGACGCGGGCCCCGATCGAGTTGGCCCAGTTCAGCGACGAGACCGTCATGGTGGACGTCGCGCTCCAGGAGCCGTTGCAGGGCGTGTTGCTCACGAAGGATCGCGCGGACGCAACGCGGCATCCGGGTGCGATGCCCACGGTCCCGAGGCCGTTGTTGATGATGCCTGAGACGCAGCCGGCAACGGCCGTGCCATGCACGTCACAGACGTTGTTGGGGAACCCGCCGGCGGACTCACCGGTGGAGTCGTACCCGGGCGTGTAGACGTTGAGATCCGGGTGATCGAGTTCAACGCCGGTGTCCAGGACGACGACGATGATGCTCGAGTCGCCGGTCTCGATGTCCCAGGCGCCCGGGGCATCCATATCCATGTCGATGGTGCCGCCATTCTGACCGACGTTGTGCAAACCCCAGCAGGACGAATATCCGGGATCGTTTGGCGTGAGGGCCGATCGGCCGGTGAACAGCATGTCCGGCTCGGCGAAGCGCACTTCCGGGAGCTGCGCGAGTCGGTTGGCCTCGGCCAGCACGTCGTAGCCGCTGCGCGACATGCTGCGCAGCTCGTACATGCCCGGCATGTTCCATGCATTCACTTGTACGACGTGGCCGGAGCCGGCCAGCAGCTCCGTTGCGCGCTGCGGCGTCACCCCGTCTTCGAAGCCGACCAGCAGCGTCGGTGTGACGACCATCGGGCCGCCCAGGTTGTCGATGAACACGGGAGAGACGAACTCGATCGCGGGTTCTTCGGCAAGATCGGCGATGAGCGGCGCCGTCGTGCCGGTCATGCGGATGTCTTCGGGGGCGTCGGCAAGTTGCCATGCGCCGATCGTCATGGCGCGCATGCCTCGTGCGCCGACGCCGCGTTGCAGCAATGCCGGGCGTGCGGCTTCGTCATTCAGCGTGAGCACGGCAACGCGCGATGCGTCCAGTTGCAGGGCGCGCCGTTCACCGAAGAAGTAGTAGTGATCGGGAGCTTCCGCGAAAGCGATGACAGCGCTTGCGAGGATCGGCAGAGCCGCCGTGACGGTGCGCAGGCAGCGCGACAGGGTGTGCATGACGCTCGTCTCCACAGGCAATGACGCGCCGACGTGCGCGCTCCCGGATGCCCTTGCCTGCGGAGTCTAATGCGCACGCCCACCCGTTCAAGGCAGTCTGGCGCGCGCGAACACAATCGAGACGAAACCATCGCAATCAATGAAGGGAAAGCCCCGATTGCGACATAAGTCTCTGATATGAATGTGCTTGCGCATTCATCGACTGCGCTGATTCACAACGAGCAGGGCGGCCGGACTAGGGCGCGGTGCAGTCCGCCCCGAAGTTGGTCGCCAGCAGGGTGAAGTCAGCGAGATCGACGAATCCATCACCCGTGAGGTCGCCGTCGGTGCGCAGCAAGCCCGGCCCGCCGCCGAAGTTGGAGGCGAGGATGGTGAAGTCGTCGAGGGTGACGAGATCGTCGCCATTGATGTCGCCGGGGCAGTCCACCGGGACGGGCGCGCTGATGGAGAAGACGGCATCGCTCTCGTCCCACGCGCCGAGTGCGCCGCTGGGGTAGAGGGCGCGAATGCGCACCTTGGCGGTGGTCGTCTCGGTCGTCGGGGTCCAGGGGGTGCTGGAAGCGCCCGCCGCGGTCGCGGGCGTGACGTCCATCCACACCATGTTGTCCTGTTCGATGCTCACATCATCGATCCAGGCGGTATCCGAGCCACTGCTGACGCTGATGTCCTTCTCATAGGACCACCGCAGTGTGTGCATGCCGGGGCCGAGTGCCTTGGTGTACTCGGTCCAGCCGACGTTGCCGCTGGCGGCGACTTCCTCCATGCCGTCGATGGAAAAGCGGAAGAAGTCGTAGTTCTGTTCGGAGCTCACGCTGTACCAGAAGCGCAGAGTTGTCGGTCCGGTGACGGTGCGCGTGATCACCGAACTCTCATTGTTGGTCATGGAACCCGAGCGAGCGCTGCGCACGCCGTTGTAGGCGTTCGAGGTCGTGGTGGACCACAGGGCATCACCGGAGAGGACGTAGTCCCCGCCAAGCGAGCCACCCTCGAAGTCGTCGAGATCCTGGGCGAGGTTGCCGTAGTTGCTCGTGTGCTGCACGTGATACTGGATGCCGGGGAGTCCCGTCCACTGCACGGTGGTGGCCGACTGTGCGGGGAAGGACTCGCCGCCGTTGGGGAGCGTCACGAAGGGCGCGGGACCCATGGCGATGTCCAGACGGGTGGCGTCGCCGCTGTTGACCACGACGTTCTCGACGAGCTGGCTGTCGAAACCGGGCGACTGGAAGAGCATGTCGTACGTTCCCGGGAGGAGCATGCGGTGGTAGTTGCCGACATCGGGATCGGTGGGGATGTCGTGGTCGCGACCGACGACACGCACGGTCGCCGCCAGGGGCGAACCAGCGCCGGCGACGGAGACGATGCCGCGAACGCCGATGCGGGCGCACTCGAGATACGCCAGCATCGAATCGCGGTTGTCATCCCAGAAGCCATCGAGCGTGGACTCCGCGGGACCCTTGCTGTTGGACAGTTCGATAGTGACCTCGTTGTTGCCGAGGTAGTGGTAGTTCCAGTCCTGCATGCCGCCGCTGATGGCGAACCAATCTGCACCATTGGTGATGCCGTTGGGGAACGACGGACTGTTGAACATCGGCGTGTTGTGCTGGGCGTACTGCAGACTGGCGTAGATGAAGACGTCGTCATCCGGCGAGGCGGTGTAGACGCTGCTGCCCGAGGGGTTGTTGTCGAGCGGGTAGTTCACCAGCAGCGCACCGCCGTGGAGGTTGGCCGAGAGGGTGAACGTCTCACCACCGTTGAGCCAGTCCATGATGAATGCAGTTTCGGGCTGGCGGCCGGCAGTGGTGTTGCTCGGGCTGGTGTAGGGATCGGGGAAGTTGCGGTTGAGGTCAACAAAGTTGGAGTTGCCACGCTGATTGGCCTCGTAGCCGTCGGGGTTCATCAGCGGCACGATCCAGATGTCGAGGTCATCAACCATGGCGGTGATGTCCTCGAAACCGGGCTGGCCGTAGTTGTCGGTGAGATGGTCCACGAGGAGCAGGCACATCTCGTTGCCGACGATCTCATCGCCGTGCATGGTGGAGATGTATCGCACCGAGGGCTCATCCTCCTCGATGGTCGGATTGTCGGTGATGCGGATGGCCGAGATGGCTCGGCCGCCCGGCGTCGTCTGCGCGCCGGTCAGCGTGATGCGCTGCGTGATGCCCGGGTGATCGTTGGCGACCTGCGTGAGGTATGCCTCGATCTCCGCGTAGGTGTGATACACGGCACGCGTGACGTCCCGGTGGTGGTGATGGCCATGTGGCACGGGGACACCCTCGTCCGCGCCGGACTCCATCAGGACATCGGCGAGGAGCGGTCGGCCATGCTCCAGGGCGTACGAGAGGGCGCGGTAGCCGTTCTCGTCCGCCGCATTGACATCGGCGCCACTCTGTATGAGCAGTGCTGCGACTTGCGCCATGTCCACGTCCATTTCATCGATGTGGGCATCGATCTCGGCTGCGAGGTGCAGCGCGGTCTGTCCCGTCAGGTTGGTCGCTGTCGCATCTGAACCGGCGTCGAGAAGGATCATGGTGATCTTGGAGCGCAGACGTCTCGCCGCGGCGTGCAGCGGGATCTCACCCCAGCGATCCGTCACCTCCAGAGATGCGCCCGCCTCGATCAGTGCGAGGACGCTGCGCTGATCACCGAGCAGGGCCGCGTAGTGAAGGGCCGTTCGGCCATCGTCATCGACGGCGTTGGGATCGGCGCCCTGCTGCAGCAGATTGATGACACGCTCGCTGCTGCGATCGATCGCCGCGACATGCAGTGGATCGCGGTTGCGGTCGGGTGCTCCGGCCAGCGCATGGGCCGCATGGGCGCGATGGTGCGCCTGTCCCACCTGTGCGTTGGCGGTGACGGCGAGCGAAAGTGCCGCGAGTGCTGCGGCGGCGGTCTGCGAGCGGAGCGACATGCCAGTCTCCTGGGCGCGTTGATACGGGTCGGAAGGCTGCGAGGAGCCTTCATCGACTATACAGGGCGACCCTCATTGCACCAGTCTGCGGCAGGGAATGTCCGCCGCCAAGAGGTGCTCAGAGAGCCGAGCAGTCGAGGCCGAAGTTACTGGCCAACTCCGTGAAGTCCGCCAGATCGACGAAGCCATCGCCCGTCAGATCGCCTTCAGAACGCATCAGGCCGGGCCCACCGCCAAAGTTGGAGGCGAGGACAGTGAAGTCAGCCAGGTCCACGACGTCGTCGCCAGTGATGTCACCGGGGCACTCGGCGGGCGGGCCGAGCGTGGTGAAGGATGCCGACGCGGGCGTCGAGGAGGTCAGGCCAGATCCGTTGATGGCGGTGACGCCCCAGTAGTAGGTGGTGCTCTCGTCGAACGTGCCGCCGAAGACCAGCAGCGACTCCGTGGTGCGCGAGATGGGCCCGATGACGGTCTGGGTCAGCGCGGGATCCGTCGCGACGGTGATCTGGTAGCTGTCGGCATTGGGCGACTCCTCCCACTGGAAGAGCAGCACCGCGTCGGGATCGACACCGACGGTCGCGTCAGCGGGCGACGTGAGGCCGAACGGGTCGGGACCGGGCAGCGGCGGACCCGCGATGAACTCCTGCACATAGGTGCGCCACCCACTGGACGTTGAATACTGACCGACGGCCCAGAAGGTGGTGTCGTCGGTGGGATCGACGGTGATGTCGTAGTAGTCGCCCCAGCGACCGGAGCTGGAGACCGTTCCCTGCGTGACCTCTT
>JBCBTA010000135.1:0-7856 GCA_039818905.1 Planctomycetota bacterium | reverse complement strand
GCGGCGTGTGAATCAGGTCATTTACGTACGACACACTGCAACAGACACACGTGTGTCTGTTGCAGTGTGTCGTACGTAAATGACCTGATTCACACGCCGCGGCGGCGACGCACCAGTGCGCATGCCGCGGTCGCTGCGAGCATCGAGGTCGCCGGCCCGGGAATCGTGAACCGGACATTGTCCATGCCGAACGTCTCACCGAAAACGCCGACGGGACTTGCGAGCGTGAGCGTCGTGAACGGCGTATCGGAGTTGATGCCGATGAAGGTCGCCGGAACCGCGCCACCGTTGGCGCCGATTCCGAGCGAGACCGTGTTCGCCACGAGCGCGCCGTCGATGAGAATGTCCACGCCGCCGGTGAACGAACTGCTGAAGAGGTCGGCAAAGTCGAACGCAACATCGTTGGCAGGCTGATCGAACACCAGCGAGACCGCCTCTTCCGGGAAGCCGAACAGGGTGTCTTCCGGTGCAACGAAGGGATCCAAATGCAGCGTCCCGTCGATGTTGTTGCCGCCGGTCCCGGGGCTCACAAACGTCGAATCCGCTGTCAATGGGTTGACGCTGAAGCCGTCGAATGGCGTCGCTCCCGCGGGAAGCGATGCCTCAGCTTCATCGTTGAAATCCTCGATCGAGATCGGCCCGGTTGCATTGGCCAACCACGACGCCTCACTGAGCGTCGCCGTCGCCGCACCAAGTGCAGGCGCAGCAACAACAACCACTCCCAGAACAGGGAGCGCAACAACAGCTTTCATGACATGTCTCTCCCAAACTGTGAGTCGCGGCAGAGTCTCCCACTTGCGGAGCCACGACCCTGATTGCGGGGAATCTACACTCTGTCTACGGGAAAGAGAACAAAGAGTTTCATAATCTTGCGGATGTGGGGTGTGCTGAAGCGTGACAGCGTTGACCAAAGTCTGGCATCGACACGCATCGGTACGTAAAGCGCTGCACCCGCGTCACCGTCCTCAGAGCGCGCCGACATACACTAGAGACCCATCGGCGTGCTCTCGAGACGCCATGCATGCTTCATCATGCGAATTCGATGCTCACATCTCCTGGCGAGTCTCACGCTCGTGCTCTTCCCCGCCAGCGGCACGGCATGGTGCGAGTCGCCGCCGACCGAGCAGCACTGGACGGATCCCGAACTTCCACCACCATCATCGCGGCAGGACATCCGCGTCGGCCTGTCGCTCTACGGCTGGCTGCCCAGCTTCAGTGGTGACGTTATCGGCCGCGGCGTCGGCGTGGACGTTGACATCACCGGCGACCAGCTTCTCGAGGGTCTCGACTCCGCGTTCTTCTTTCACTCGGAGGTGCGCTGGCGTCGGCTCATCGCCAGCTTCGACAACTCCTGGGTGCGCGTCAGTGCATGCGAGTCCGGGAGGCTCGTTGATGTCGAAGCCAAGGTCAACCGACGACAGCTGGAGTTTCGGCTCGGCTATGAAGCAGTGCGGGCACTGCTCGACGACGAGCCCTCCACGTCGCGCTTCGGGCCGCGTGAGTTCGTCATGGATGTCTACGCCGGGGCCCGTTTCACACGCACGACGATCGAGACTTCGACCCGCATCCTCGGCAGCACTCCCCTGCAGGTGAACAGCACCACGGAACGGTGGGATCCCATCGTCGGACTGCGGATGAGCTACGACCTGACCAGTCGATGGATGGCCTTCGGGCGGGGTGACATCGGAGGGTTCGGCATTGGTGCGGCCGCCGAGTTCACATGGCTGGGCGAGATCGGCGTCGGCTTCCGCCTTGCGCCGGAGGTGATGATCGCCGGCGGCTATCGAGCCCTCGGGGTCGATACGCTCAGCGGCAGCGGAGGCGGGCGCAATGGTGTGGACTACGTCCAACACGGTCCGTTCGTCGGACTCGCACTGACATTCTGAAGCGATTCAGAAGACCACTCGGAATCGTAGCTGGAAGACTGCCACCACATCAGCATCCGGATTCTCTGACGGATGCACGATCATCTGCACACCAGGTGACAACTGCAGCCGCGTTGTCAGCTGCGCCCGGTAGAAGAGCTCGGCGCCCCATTGATCGCGCAGTGATGTATCTGGCGGCCGCGCCCATGACAGGGCCAGGCCCAGCGCATCATCGCCGAGGCCGAAGGCCCGCTGCGTCCCGAATCCCGCGGAGACCAGGTGTTCAACGGGCCGATCCGCACCATCGCCGTAGCCGTAGCGTGCAAAGACGTACAGGTCATCGACGATCTGCTGTTCCGTCAGCAGGGAGACGCCGCGGCCGGAGGGGCGCCCGCGCTCCTCCCGAGCGTCGGTGTGCCACAGCGTCAGGGAGTACTTGGACTCGCGCACACCCTCGCCACTCGGGGAGTAGTCGATCTCGAACGCCGTAAAGAACTCGTTGTTATCGAACACGGACGAGAAGCTGTCGAAGACGTCGGTGTTGCCGTTGGCGTCGGCGAATCCGAGCACGAAATGGAAGTCGTTCGCGGGCGTAAACTCGAAGACAGCCCCCAGGCCGCTTCCCGGAAACGCGATCGTTGGGCTGTCCGAGAAGGCGACGCCCTGAAAGTAGAGATTCTGGCTTTTGAAGCGGTGCAGATCGAAGAAGCTCCGCATGCCGATGCCGCCAAATCGAACCCGGATCTTCTCATTCGCGAATCGCTGCTCCCACCACAGATCACTGACACGAGGATCCGCATCATTGAACGCGCGCGTGGTTCGCAGCACGGACCCGAACTGCTGATTCAGCTGCGATGGTGTGATATCGGAGTACGCATGCCGGAACTCGAAGTTGAAGCCGAGCTGCCCAGGTGCCGAACCTTCGACGTCCGGAGGCTGCCACCGGCCAAAGAGGTCGTAGTCTCCCGCACCCGCCGTGCGCTGCTCACCCGAAGTCGCGTGCTGCACGAGACCGGTGTACGCCATGCCGAGACGCAGGCCCGTTGACTCCTGCAAGGCATCGCGAACGAGCGACCACGGCTGGTACATCGCCTCCAGCGGTCCCGCTTCGATCGCGCCGCGTACCGTGATCGACTCACGGAGCTGGGACAGGAGGTCGTTGGAGTCCTTACGCCGCACTTCCTCGGACTCGACATCGAGGCCGGCCTTCTCGACCTCCTCATCGATCGCGGCCTGCTCCTCCGCCTCCTTCTCCTTCTCACGCTCGTCCTCCGCCGCCTTCGCCGCGGCTTCCGCAGCCTCCTCTGCTGTCGCTGCAGTCTCGTCGGGTTTCGATGGCGCCACCGAATCGGCAGGCTCGCTCGCCTGATTCGTCGCCTCTGGGAGATCCGACGGCCCGTCCGTTTCCTGCGCACGAACCGCATGCCCCAGCAATGTGAGCATCAGCAAGATCGGAGTGATGTGTACGAAGCGCACCATCGGCTCACGCCCGGGAGGCTTCTCCTTCCCACATCGTGTAGCTCAGCAGCCGGCACTCCAGCTGCGCATTCATGAACGGTCTCCGGCTGGAGGCACGGAGACCAACCCGCCCCGCAAGAGCACGACTCCCCGTGAAGACATGACCCTCCCAGCCGGCGCAACGCTGCTTGAAGAAGTCACCGATGCGCTCATACGTCGGTCCCAGCGCATCCACATCGCCCATGCGCTCGCCGTACTCTGGGTTCATCACAATGTGTCCGGACATGTCAGGCAGCGGCGTCTCGGCGAAGTCACACTCCCGAAAGTCGATCAGGTGGTTAACGCCCGCGACCTGCGCGTTTCGCTTGGCAGCATCAATCGCCCGAGGATCATGATCCGATGCCACGATGATCGGTCGGACATCATTGCTCGTCGCCTTGTGCGCCTCCCGACGGGCAGCCTGCCACTGCGTATCAATATCCCACGACGTGTGCAACATGCTGTAGTTGCTTCGCAGCAAACCGGGTGCACGACCTGTCGCAATGAGTGCTGCTTCGATGGCCAGCGTTCCACTGCCACACATCGGGTTGACGAGCGGCGTCGATCCGTCGTACCCGACCGCAAGGAGCACCGCAGCCGCCAGCGTCTCACGCATCGGGGCGAGATGCGGCATGCGGCGGTAGCCGCGATCAGCCAGCCACTTGCCGGTCGTATTGAGATACAGCCACGCCCGGTCCCCCTTCCAGTACAGGTGGATGACGAGCCGGGACTTGTCCGACCCGGAGTCCGGCCGCGCGCCCGTACGCTTGGAGATCCGATCGACGATGGCGTCCTTGAGGACGAGGTTTGGGTACATCGAGTTGTCGATCTTGGGATTCTCGACGTTCGAGGCCACACTGAAGTACCCGTCGTTGGGGATGAGTGTTTCCCATGGGAATGCCGCGGCGTGGGTGTACAAGGCCTTCGGAGACGGACATCGGAACCGGCCCAGATGCCACATGACATGCAGCCCGGTGCGCAGCCGCAGATTGAGCAGCATGCATTCTGCCAGTGTGGCCCCGGTGTAGACGCCGACATGATCCTCTCCCTGGATCTCGAGCCCCAGTGACTCCATCTCGGCGCGGACGAGTGGCGCGACGTGCTGTGCACACGTGACACGCGTCAACGCCTTCTTCGCTGGGTCGGGCGGCTGCATGGCAGATCAGGGAGTCTACTCGGGCGCAACGGAGTCTCGCATCACCGGGGGTGATGCGTCGCCCTCGCGCGACAGCCGCGGGCCACCGACGGACCGGACCATGACCTCCCCACCAATTCCACCGGAGTAGAGACTCGATCCATCTGGGTCGAACGCCAGGGCAAAGACCATGCTGCTGTGATCGGTAAACCGCGTGAGTTCCGTGCTCAGCCCGACATGCCACAGCAGCGTAGTGCCCCGACGTCCCGACGAGGCGAGGGTTGATCCGTCCGGCGAGAACGCCAGCGCGAATATCCCCTCACGGTGCCCGGAGAGCGTGCTGGAAGGACGCCACCCCTGCTGCCGGGTCCAGCGCCAGACATGCACGCGCGCATCATCACCGGCGAAGGCCAGTGTGTCGCCTCGAGGCGCGACCTCGACACAGCGAAGTCCATCAGACCGTGTGCCGTCGAACAGCGTCCGGGTTGCACCGGTCGCGACATCGATGGCCACGAGATCCGACTCCGGGTAGGTCACGGCGAACAGCGACGCATCGGCAGGCGACCAGGCAACCGCGGGAACACGAATCGCATCCAGATCGATGCGTCGAACTTCAGATCCGTCCGATGCTTGGTGGACTCTGATCGTGGCATCGTCGCATGCAACCGCTGCGCACCCCTCTTCCGGCATCCATGCGATGGAGTTCGCGCGGGCCTGCAGATCACGGCGCCACTCCTCCCTCAGCGCAGCGGTCCCATCGAGGGAGACGCGGAGAAGCGTGCCGGCGTAGGTGGTCGCAATCCAACCATCGTCACCCACCGCCGCCACCGACGACACCGGGGCGTCCAGATCCACCGCATGCCACCGCGCGTCCGATCGATGATGCAGCACGAGACGGTCCGGCTCGGCATCCATGGACGCGGCGACCCAGTCCGGCCCCACATCGAGCCCGTGGACGGTGCCCGTGCCTACCGCAATGCGCCGTGGCAGAGCGATGCCATCCTCCAGATCCCAGACCCGCACCAGTCCAGCCTCGTCGATCGAGAACAGTGAACCGCTCTCCGCATTCCATGCCAGCCACGACGGCTTCGTTCCATGAGCCGTCGTCTCGAAGATGGGCTGCATCGAGTCCATCCGCCAAATGCGCAGGGCGTAGTCCGCGGAAATCGTCGCAATCGTCGGGTCAGAAGACCCGAGAATCGCCACATCGATGACCCACCCATTCGCCGCGTTGAAGCGGTGCGTGACGCCAGTGTCACGGTCGATGCACTGTACGGTCCGGCCGTTGGCACTCACGATGGATCGACCGTCCCGCGAGACCGCAAGGCAGCGCGCATCTGCACCAACACTCCACGCACCCGTCTGCGCGCCGTCGAGCACGCTCCATGCGCGGACCATGCCGTCGGAGCCAAGCCCGAAGACCTCGTGCCTCGCCCCACAGACGCGCAGCTGCGTCACGTCACGTGGGAGCTGCAATGCGACGGGATCGCCCTCTTCCGCGACCGCAACGCCGCTGTGCCCGTCGAACGCGGCAACATGATCAGCCGTCACTGCGATGACGGAAGCATCCTCATGCCCCTGCGACCATCGTGCCGGTGCCCCATCACCCGCCCGAACCCAGATCACCCCCTTGACGTCCACCCAGGCCACGCGCTGGTCTTCGCCCGAAGCGATCGCACGCGCCTCGAATGCATCGATGATCACCCCGTCGGGTGTCACTTCGACGACCCTGCCGTCCTCATCACGCGCCAGCAGCGCACCGTCAGGCAACGCGGCGACCGCCGTCCACCTCGCCTTCGGAAGGCGCACCGAGGCAATCAATGGCGTGGTCCCGTACAGCTCGCGCAGGGCCCAGTCAGCCAGGGACGGATCGTCGCGAACTCCCATGTCCACGGCATCCCGCAGCGCTTCCTCCGCCCCGATGAGATTCCCGGTGCGCCCAAGCAGGCGGCCGCGCTGCACGGTGTCCACGTACAGGGATTCTGCAAGCTGCTCGGTCCGATCCTGTAGGCGCATCTGCTGCACCGTCGCGAAAGTGCCGAAGGCGACACTGACGACAATGATCGCCAGGGCGATAGCCACAGGAACCCGCCGCCGCCAGAGCTCTGATCGCACGACATACCACCGGCTGTCCGATCGTGCATTGACGGGCTCGCCGTGCAGCGCACGCCGAAGATCATCCGCGAGTTCGGATGCAGACTGGTACCGCCGATCGCGCGACTTTGAGATCGCCTGCAGCACCACTGCATCCAGATCTTGTGAGACGCGGGGGTTCAGCGTTGACGGAGCATCGGGGCGTTCGCGCTCGACCGCCTCAACGATCGCTGGGAGGGATCGCGTTGTGTCGTGTGGCAGCCGGCCCGTCAGCAACGCGTACAGCACAACACCGAGGGAGTACACATCGCTGCGCGTGTCAAAGCCACGTTCGCCTCGCAACTGCTCGGGGGATGCGTAGGCGAGCGTTCCGACGAATTCCCCGGTGCGCGTCGCCGCACCTTCGAGCAGCTCGGGCTCCATGAGTCTCGCGATTCCGAAGTCCAGGACCTTCGGTCGCCCCTCATGTGTCACCAGGATGTTCTGCGGCTTGATGTCCCGGTGGACCACGAGCATGTGGTGGGCGTGCTGCACAGCATCACAGACATCCACCATCAGGGTGACGCGCTGTCGGACACTCAGATGGTTGGATGTGCAGTACGTGTCGATGGGAATACCCTCGACATGCTCCATGACGAAGTAGGGCTGACCGGTTGCTGTCGCACCCGCGTCGAGCAGCCGCGTGATCCCAGGGTGTTCCAGCGAAGCGAGCACCTGACGCTCGTTCCTGAAACGCCGCAGGGCCTCCTGCTCACCGCGCTCGCTGGCAAAGGCCAGGTGGCGCAGGAACTTGATCGCGACGGTCTGCGTGATCTCGCTGTCAACACGCGCCGCGAGGAAGACAGCCCCCATCCCCCCCGCTGCAATCAGGCGGCTGATCCTGTACGCCCCCACCCGATCTCCGATGGCTGGAAACGCGCGCTCGTTGTGCGCACGGATTGCACGAAGTGCGTCCTGAGCCGGGATGCCGGTATCGAGCGAGGTCTGATCCATCGCCTCCGCGGCCAGCATCGCTTCCACCCGGCCCCGGACTTCCTCACTTGGCGCATGCGCTGAGAGAAAGGCACTGCGATCGTCTGCGTCCAGCGCAGCGTTGAACAGACGCTCAACCTGTTGCCATCGCTCAGCGTCCATCGTCGTTCTCTTGCAGCCGGCTGAGCAGGAAGGCACGCGCAGTGACCCAGTCTCGCTTCACCTGCCCCTTGGAGACATCGAGGATGCGCGCTGTCTCCTCAACGCTGCAGCCGCCGAAGAAACGCAGCTGC
>JBCBTA010000134.1:0-7858 GCA_039818905.1 Planctomycetota bacterium | reverse complement strand
CCTCGCTGTGCAAGTCCTGCCGGCTCGCCCGCCGCAAGCTGGACGCCATCACCGATGCCCTGCACAGCAATCGCGATCGGTTCGGGACAGGTGGCGATGCGGTGCTCTCCGATGCCGCCAAGGACGCGATGGCGGAGCGCCTGCGGGTCGAACAGCAAAAAAATCTCTGAATCGATGTAAGGGCAAGGGCTCCGGTGCGACTCATGGTGCCGCGGGATTCCCCCGCGGCGTTCCACGCACTGGAGGAGCCAACCCAATGCAGATCCGATTCGCCTCTGTCGCTGTCCTTGCCATCGCCGCCGGCACCGCCTCGGCGGCCCAGGTGCGCGTCACCATCGAGAACACGCAGCCCACCGGCGGCTTCGCGTTCACGCCCTTCTGGCTGGGCTTCCACGACAACACGTTCGACGTTTTCGATGCCGGACAGCCCTCCGGCGGCGGCCTGACGGAAATCGCCGAGCTCGGCGACACGTCGGTCATCACCGCTCGCTTCGACAGCGAGCAGCCCGGCGGCGAGCAGACCACGCTTTTCGAGGACACCGGGGCACCGGTCTTCAGCCCGGGCGAGTCGCAGAGCGCGGTCTTCGACATCGATCCCGCCACGCAGGGCTACCTGAGCTACGCGTCGATGCTGGTTCCATCCAACGACCTGTTCGTCGGCAACTCCACCGCCATCGACCTCTTCGGCGGCGCCTCGGAGATCTCCAGCCCAATCGTCATCGACGTCTTCGGCATCAATGTGTACGACGCCGGTACCGAGCTGAACGACTTCTCCAACGGCCCGGCCTTCGTCGATGGCGTCGATGCCACCGGCGGCATCGGCGAGTCGAACAACATCCAGCTGTTCCTGAACGATCCGAACGCGCAGACGTATCTGTCTGACATCCTCGGCACCACCACCGCCAACGGCGACACCGTCTCCCTTGGCTTCAACGAGGCGACGCTCCTCGCGCGCATCACCATCGTGCCCGCCCCGGGCACGGCGGGCGTGCTCGCCCTCGGCGGTCTGGCTGCAGTGCGGCGCCGGCGCGGCTGAGATCAGTCCCGACTCGCGCTCCGGCGCACTCCACAGCCCTGCCGGGAGATCGGCGGGGCTGTTTTTGTGCGCGCTCAGGTCACCTCACTGGCGGTGAGCATGCGCCATTCGAAGCCGTCGGGCGTGGTCGTAACGTTGTCCCGGGCGAGCTTGAGGTAGATGCCGCGCAGCCATGACACGGTGCGCGTCGTCATCGACTCGGGCATCACCGTCAGACGAATGTTCGAGGCGTCCGTCCGCGTTCCCGTCAGGCCCAGCGGGTACTCGCCGTGGGGATCGCTGAAAGTCATCGTCGGCATGCCGCCGAGCGTGTCGGGGCCGAAGACGAAGCGCAGGCCATGCTGCAGGCGGGCTTCGTCAACGATCTCGCTGAAGGCGAACTCACCGGCAATGCGCGACGCGATGGCGTGTCCCTCGCTGGCCGGCAGCCAGAAGACATACCGCTTGTCCATGCGCATCTGCAGCGCCGTGAACTCACGGTCACGGGCGTTGTCGATGATGCTCGGCTCGCCCGTCAGAATCCACGTCTCGTTGCGCAGCCGGTCGGAGAACTGCGTGTCCGCCGACAGCTGGTCGAGCGTGCCCGCCTTCCACGCCGCGAGCACGGCTTCGTGCGCGGGGCGCCAGAAGTCCTCGCTGATGTAGAGCAGATCCTTGTATTCGTCCCACATCGAGCCGTCGCGGCTGGAGGCGAGCATGCGCATCCACTGCTCCCCGTTGGACTGCGCCCAGGTGCGAAGACCAGTGCAGACCCGCCGAAATCCCTTGTCCGAGAAAGTGCGGCTGAGATCCGTCTGATCGACCTTGCCGCTATCGGCTCGTCGATTGACCTCGACGCCCAGCCGGGCGGCCAAGGCTTCGTTTGATTCGTCTGCCTCACGCAAGGCTTCGAGAACGCGATACATCGCTCCAGCTCCCTGTGAAGACGCTCAGGCGGGGTTCGACCCAAACACCGGCCCACCTTAGAGCATCGGCTCAGTCCTTTCCAAGAATCCGCGGAATAGGCCGATATGTTGCTATGTTTGTCTATCTATGCCAAATATTGGCAAGAACCGCCCTTTCGGGGCACACTGGATCGGACGGGACGTGCGGGCTCGGGGGCCCGAACCACATCTCCCCCGCTGCAGAGAGGAACTGGAATGATGTTGACGAGCACACTGAGCAAGGCAGCCCTTGGGCTCGCGGCTGCAGCTGCGGTCACCCTTGGTGGCACGCAGACGGCTGAGGCGGACACAGACGTCCGCCTGCGGCTGGGCACCGGCTCCTGCGGCAGTTCGATCACCATCGTCATCAGCGACAGCGAGCACTACCGCCCGGCCCACACCAACTACCGCCATGGGCGCGCCCACCGCACGCGCGGCGCGGCGCACGGCACGCACGGCCACCACTGCGATACCGGGTGCGCACACCATGCCAAGCCCAAGCCCAAGCCGCGCTGCGGCGTCTCACGCTGCGACAGTTGGCGAAGCGACCGCCATTGGCGCGGCTCGAGGCACTGGCGTAGCCATGACAGGCGGCATTGGCGTTCCGACTGGCGCTCTGACTGCCGCCCCATCGCGCGCCGCTGCCGCTGATCGGCGTGCTCACCTGAGCACGCACAACTGACACCGAAGCACGTCCCAAACCCACTCACGCCCTGGAAGGTCCGGGGTGTGGGTGGGGTTTTTCGTTTACCAGAGGTTGATCTGCCAGGACACGCCGAAGCGGTCCTCGACCCAGGCGAACTTGGTCGAGAAGCCGTAGTTGTCCGGGGGCATGAGGTACGTCCCGCCATCGCTGAGTGCCGCGACGATGGCGTCGAGTTCCTCCTCGGTGGTGCAGTCCACGAACAGCGAGACCGACGGCGTAAAACCGAACTCGTGCGCCATCGGACTGTCGGTGCACTTGACCGTAAGGCCGCTGATCTCGAAGACCCCGAGCTTGACCGTCCCTTCCGGCGCGGTGTCCTCGGCGGTGTACGTCTCGAGGCTGACGACTCGTCCATCGGGGAACGCCGCGACGTAGAAGCGCATCGCCTCCTCGGCGTTGGCCTCCTGGAACATCAGGAACGGAGCGGCGGTGGTGGTCATGGGCCTCTCCCCGCTTACGTAGCTGTCCTGACTCGCACAAGACACAAGAGGCAGGATCAGGCCAATCAGCGCGATGACACGAATGAGAGCGTTCATTGACTCGCAGAATACCTGACCTCTCCACGAGGTGTCGTACGAAACGCGAACCGGGGCGAGCGGTCAGCGACCGTCGCCGCCTGGCAGCGAGTCAGCCCAGTTCCATCGACGTACTCCAGCACCAGGTACTTCGCGCCATCCTGCTCTTCGACGCCGTGGATGCCGGCGAGGTTCGGATGGTTCAGACTTGCGAGCGTCTTGGCCTCACGCTCGAAGCGCTCCAGGCGAGACGGGTCCGATGCCAGCTCCGCCGGCAACGCTTTGATGGCGACCTGGCGATCCAGACGCGTATCACGAGCGAGGTACACCACGCCCATCCCGCCGCGGCCGAGCTCGTGCTGCACTTCGTAGGGACCGATCCGTTCCAGCATCGCCAGAGAATAGTGTGCCGGAGAGTGCCGTGGTCCATTACATGGCTGCCAGCACGCTCCCGAACAGCAGCATCGAGAGCACCGATGTGGCCGCGCGCACGTGATTCCATCGCATCCAGATGCGCAGATACCGATGCCAGAATGCCGCGGCCTCAGGATCGTCCGACGACATGCGATCAAGCCTGGCGTTCAGCGGGACGTTGCCCGCTGCCGTCACGACGAAGACACCCAGGACATACGACAGGCCCGCCGCGGCAAGCCCGATCGACCAGGGCTGCTCCATATGGATCAGCCCCAGGACGACCGCCCCCAGCCCGAGGGCCGCGGTTCCGAAGAAGGGCACCATGAACCATGGTGTAAAGACCGTCGTGTTGATCTGCTGCATCGCGCGGATGCCCTCGGCGTCCGGCAGCTGCTTGAGTGCAGCCATGATGAACGTCGAGAACGCGAAGAGCGAACCACCGGTCAAACCGACGCCGACGATGCCCACTCGCGCCATGATGGTGACGACGTCATCCACGGGTGACCTCCGCTGCTTCGAATGCGCCCGCCGCGGCTGCCTGCGCAGCAAACGCACTGAATCGTCGTGCAGGCCGGCCGAGGACACGCTCGACGTCACCCGTTGGCGCCGCGTTGACGCCGCTGATGGTGATCTCGAACAGGTAGGCCAGCAGATCAATGTACGACGAGGGCACCTCCGCTGCAGTCAACGCGTCCCGAAACGCATCCGGCGAGATCGGCTGATACCGGATCGACCGCCCTGTCGCGGCAGACAACTCCGCCGCGATCTGCTCGTGCGTCAACGCGTCCGGACCCGTGACGTCGAAGACTTCGCCGTTGTGGCGGGTGTCGGTTAGCGCGGCGGCGACGACCTCGGCGATGTCATTGACGTCAATGATGGGTTCGACCGCATCGCCCATGGGCAGCGCGATCACACCGCTCTGGACCATGGATGCGAAGTCACCTTCGCTGAAGTTCTGGTTGAACCACGCGGCGCGGACGAATGTCCAGTCGATGCCGGAGTCAGCCACGACCTGCTCGGCGGCGTGGGCTTCCTCGACGCCGCGTCCGCTGAGCAGCACCAGCTTGCGAACGCCCTGCTGCTGCGCGATCTCGGTGAACGCCCGGATGTCATCGGCGGCGCCCGGGACCGCCAGGTCCGGCTGGTACACGACGTACGCGGCATCCATGCCGTCGAGCGCGGCGGGCCACGTCGCGCGATCTGCCCAGTCGAAGGGCGGACCGCTTGATCGCGACGCGCGGCGGACGCGCACGCCCTGCTGCTCCAGCAGGTGAGCGACGCGGCGACCAGTCTTGCCGTTGGCCGCGATGACCAGGATGTTCTCGTAGGGCAGGGTGCTGGGTGTCATCTGGGGTGCTCCGATCTGGTGGGCCGGGCGGCGGCCACCAATGACCGCCATCGTTCATACATCCAGTATCGAGGCCGATATCAGCATCATCAATGATCTGATATCCGCATATCTTGCTCGTTCGTCCAACCCATCCTGTCTTTGGTGGATCTTCGCGGTAGAGTCAAAGGTATGACACACGCCACCGCCACACCGCCACCTTTCCCGCCGCCCTCGGCATGGGACGCGGCGGATCCGCTTGGCGAAACGCTGCACTCGTTCCGGCTCGAGGGGGTCGTCTATGCGCGGTCGCACCTCACCGCACCGTGGGGCGTCGAGATGCCACCGATGCCCGAGTGCCTGATGTTCCACATCGTGACGGCGGGCGAGTGTCGGATGGAGTTCGACGACCGTGAGCCTGAGATCCTGCGGCCTGGTGAGTTCGCGCTGATGCCACGCGGCGAGGGTCACCTGATCATGCACAAGCAGGGCGCGCGCACGACGCCGTACTTCGATCTGCCCATCGAGCACGTGTGCGAGCGCTACGAGGTGCTGCATTACGGCGGGGGCGGCGAAGAGACGACGCTGATCTGCGGCGCGGTGACATTCGAGCACCCGGCGGCCCGGGACCTGGTCGAGCTTCTCCCGAGCCTGATCCACATCAAGACGTGGAACACGCCACACGCCGAGTGGATGCACAGCACGCTGCGCCTGATGGCTGCGGAAGCGAGCAGCCGCCAGCCCGGCGGTGAGACGATCGTCACGCGGCTGGCCGACATCTTGGTGATCCAGGCGATTCGCGCGTGGCTGGTGGAGCACCCCGAGTCCCGCCGCGGCTGGCTCGGCGCATTGCACGATGAGCGCATCGGTCCCGCTCTCCTTGAGATGCACCGCGACCCGACCAAGGACTGGACTGTTGCAGCGCTTGCGTCATCCGTCTCGATGTCGCGCTCGGCGTTCTCGTCGCGGTTCACTGAGTTGGTGGGCGAATCGGCGATGCAGTACCTGACGCGATGGCGAATGCACCTCGCAGGCTCGTGGCTGCGCGGCGGGGATATCACTGCCGCCGAGTGCGGCGCCAGGCTCGGCTACAACTCAGAAGCCGCGTTTAGCCGCGCCTTCAAGCGCGTGATGGGCGTGCCGCCCGGTGCGTGGCAGGCCGCCGCACGGGCGTGACGGCGTCCAAAACGGCGCAAGCCCCGGCAAACGCCGAGGCTTGGGTAGTACCCCCCACAGGACTCGAACCTGTAACCCGCTGATTAAGAGTCAGCTGCTCTACCAATTGAGCTAGGGAGGCGTCTGTGTTGTTGAACGCGGGACTATATCGTCGTCCGCCCGGGTCGTCGAGGAGTTTTGCTCAGGCGGAGGTGTCGTGGGCCTCACCAGATCCGGCAGGCAGGCGGATCTCCTCGATGAGATCCTGAATCTCCTGCGGCGGCGGCTTGGTCGAGTAGCTCACGATGTAGGCCACCGTGAAGTTCAGCAGCATTCCGAGTGACCCGATCCCCTCCGGACTGATGCCCAAGAGGTAGTGCTCGGACTTGGGCCCGGCGCCATCCCAGCTCGTCAGGAGCTTGAGCAGACCGTCGAGCACCGTGAACTTGAACATGAGGATGTACGCGGTCGTAAAGGCGATCCCCAGAACCATGCCGAGGATGACCCCCTCGCGGTTGGCACGCTTGGAGAAGACGCCGAGGATGATCGCGGGGAAGAAGCTCGATGCCGCGAGACCGAAGGCGAAGGCGACGATGGCGGCGACGTAGTCCGGGGGGTTGATGCCAAGGTATCCCGCCGCGAGCACGGCGATCGCCGCGGCAATCCGCGCACAGATCAGTTCCTGCTTCTCCGAGATGTTCGGCGTGAGCGTCTTCTTCAGCAGGTCGTGGCTGATGGCGGTCGAGACGACCAGCAGCAGGCCGGCAGCGGTGGAGAGAGCCGCGGCGAGCCCTCCCGCTGCGACGAGCCCGATGACCCAGCTGGGAAGTCGCGCGATCTCGGGGTTGGCCAGCACCATGATGTCGCGGTCGATGAACAGCTCGTTGGCCGGGATGGCCTGCGGCTCGACTTCAACGAGATCGTTGGTGATCAGGCGCTCGCCCCAGGCCCCCCGCTCCTCCGCGAAGGCGGGCTTGCCGACGATCGGTCCGGGGGTGCCGGTGTACTGGATGCGTCCATCACCGTTGCGATCGGTCCAGGCGATGAGGCCGGTTTCCTCCCATCGCTTGAACCAGTCGGGCGCGACGCGAGCTCCTTCGGGCGCCGCCTCTGCGCTGTAGTGGGCGTCGCGGACGGTATCGATCAGGTTGGTGCGCGCGAAGGCGGCGATCGCGGGCGCGGTGGTGTAGAGGATCGCGATGAACAGCAGGGCCCAGCCTGCGCTGATGCGGGCGTCGCGGACGCGGGGCACGGTGTAGAAGCGGATGATCACGTGCGGCAGGCCGGCGGTGCCGACCATGAGCGCCATGGTGATCATGAAGACGTCGAGCGTGGACTTGCGACCTTCGGTGTACGCCGCGAAGCCGAGTTCCTCGTGCAGACCGTCGAGCTTGTCGAGCAGGCTGATGGCTTCGCCGCCGGCGATGCGGCTGCCGATCTCGCCGGAGAGTTGACCGCCGAAGCCGATCTGTGGGATCGGGCTGCCGGTGAGCATGATGGAGATGAAGAAGGCCGGGACCATGAAGGCGAAGATGAGCACGCAGTACTGCGCGACCTGCGTGTAGGTGATGCCCTTCATGCCACCGAGGACGGCGTAGAAGAAGACGAGCCCCATGCCGATGACGACGCCGACGGTGATATCATCTTCATCAGCTTCACGTACGTCGCCGGGCAGATGCGTGGCGTCGGCGTCGTCTTCAGCCGCTTTCTCGAAGTTGATATCACCGTCGGCGTCGTCATCGGCATGGGGCTCGTCTTCTTCTACGCCGTCCTCGGTGGCAT
>JBCBTA010000133.1:0-7880 GCA_039818905.1 Planctomycetota bacterium | reverse complement strand
GATGGCGATCGACCCGGCTGCGGTGCTCGACGCCGCGGCGGACATCGAGTGGGCCGCGGCTGCAGCTCCGGATCATGCGCGTGCCCAGTGGATGCTCGGCACGCTTCGCCATGCGCAGGGGTCGTTCGACGAAGCACTCACGGCGTTCGAGCAGGCTGCGGATCTGGATCCAATGCCGTGGCGCGCGACCACCGGCCGCAACGATGCGCTTCGACGGGCCGCCGATCAGCGCGGCACGCCGGTGGCGGATCTGCAGGCCATCTTCCGGGCCGCCAGCCCGGGCAGTTCCGTCGGCTGGGAGTTGATGGACGATCATGTGCACCCCTCCGTCGAGGGACATGCGCTGCTGGCGCGCGGCATCGTGCAGTCGATGACGCAGCTCAGCGGCGATGTGCGCGTTGATCCTGCGGTGGAGGCGGACCTGCCGGGACCCGATGTGTATCTCGAGCGTCTCGGTGACAACATCTTCGATCGCTTCGGCGTCGCGGCCCGCATGCGGGCGCTGTTCAACGTGCCGCTGTTCAAGGAGACCAATCCGTGGGCGTTCGAGTTGATGAACGACCGCGTGGCGTCGCTGGAAGCGCAGATGTCCGAAGCGCAGCAGGCAAGTGCGCTGGAGTGGTTGCAGCCGCAGGTGAATCAGCAGTACTCGCGTGCGCTCTCGGGCCGGATCGGCAAGCAGATGGTCATCACAGGCGACCTGGCGTCGGCGGAGCGCCTGTTCACCGCGGCGGAACGGTCAATCAATCCATACACAGATCGTGCGATTGAGTACGCCTATCTGAAGTTCGGCAGTCGCGCGAAGCTCGCGGGCACACTGACACCGGAGGTGCGCGCTGGTGTCGAAGATGCCCTGCTGCGGGCCGACATCATGTTGCGCAACTCCGCGAGTCACGAACCCGTCCTGCACAGGTTCAGCGGCGAGCTGCTGCAGATGCTTGGGCGGCATGAGGAGGCGCTTCGTCACCTCGGCACTGCTCGCCAGTCTGACCGCTACCGGGGGCGCGAGCGGGTGGACCTGGAGATGCAGCTGCTGGAGTCGCTTCTGGCGACGGGGCGACGGCAGGATGCGCTTGCGCTGATCGACAACGGTATCGCCAACGCGGGCCCGTTCTCCCCCATTTATGTGGCCCAGCGGGCCCGCGTACTGGATTCGGGCGGTCAGACCCCGCCGGACGAAGCAGGCCCGAGAACGCCGTAACACGTTGATCTGGTGAGACTTGGGAACCCCGGCTGCCAGTGGGCCCCGAAACCCCCCACCATCGGCCTGAGGCGCTGGCGATTCTGCTTGCCAGCCAATGGGCGTCGGCTATTCTTGTATGTAGTACCGGTAAAACATTTTACCGGGGTCCGTGTGCTGAGCACGGATGCTGAGGAGAGGGCACTTCGGCGGCGTGTGGGGCAAGAGCGCTGCCGGGGAGCCATGAGAGAAGGACAGACCTCGCGCATGATTGGGACCGACGCGCAGGTAAAATGCTTTACTCGCCGACGTGACGATGAGAATCGTCCGATCGGTGTCATATGGGTCACGTGACCGGCGGCACCCAGAGCTTGGGGAAGCTCGCCGTCGGATGTTTCTTTGTTTTGCAACCCATGGGTTTTGTTGAGAGAGAAGGAGATCGGAGATGACACGTTTGATTGTTGCCGCCGCCGCGGGCGTCGGCCTGAGCGCTGGAGCGGCGGCACTGGCGATGCCGGTTGCGGTTGGCGAGTTGAACGGCTGGGACGTCAATGGCGTTGCCATGACCGAGACGGGTGTCGGCACCGGCGTCTTCGAGTACACCGTGACCGGCCTGTCAGCTGGCCAGCGCCAGGAGTGGAAGCCCCTCTCCGCCGGCGGCGACTGGGGCAACGAGTACTACGGCGGCAACGCGTGGTACATCGCTGATGGTGCTGGAAGCGACATCACCTTGACGCTCGACACCAACACGTACAACGACGGCTGGCTGCCCTCGACGAACCGCATCGGTTCGACCGGCGGCGCAGTGCAGAACTGGGGCGCCACGGGCAACTGGGTTGCTGCGGCTGGTCTCGGCAGCGACTGGGACAACGCCGGGGCACCTGCCATGGCCGACTTGGGCGGTGGCGTGTTCGGTGTGACCGCCACGATCCCGGTGGGCAATTACCTCTGGAAGCCCGTCGTGCTCGGTTCTTGGGACAGTGTCGGCAGTGACAACAGCACCAACACTGGCTCCAACGACATTCCGTTCAGCGTGACCGGCGGAAGCGACAACGTCGTGACGCTTCTGGTCAACCCGACGGACGGCACGGTCAGCATCAGCCAGGTTCCGGCTCCGGGCGTTGCCGCCCTCGCCGGCATCGGCGGCCTCATTGCGACGCGTCGTCGTCGCTGAATCTGAATTCCTCCATCGCGGGGCCCTTCGCGGGGCCCCGTGATCTTTCGATTTGAATTGATCGTTTCCGTACTTGGCGTGAATGGAATCCGGACCGCCCGGGGCGGTTGGAGTCACCGGGTCCCACGAATTCCAACTCAATGTGTCTGCCGCCACACATGGGCGGCTTCCGCGTAGAGAAAAGGTGAGCGAGCCATGAGAGAGACCCTGAGATGGGGACTGCCGACCGCGGCGCTTGCGTGCTGCAGCGTTGCACTGGCGGTTCCGACCCTGACGATCGATGGCCAGAAGGATGCGGCGTACGGCACGCTGCTCGAGTCGCAGAACTCAAGCGTCATCGACATTAGCGGCGTGCCCGTCACCCTTGAGGGCAACGTCAACAACACCAACGTCGGCGGCGTCGGCGCCCTCCCGGGCGGCGACTTCAACACGCCCGGCGCATCGGTGACCACCGGCCTGGAAATCTGCATTCCGCTGAGCGAGACAGGCTGGGACGGCAACGTCTCCAACCTGCGCATGGCGGCCTTCCAGAATGGCGGCAGCAGCGACTTCCTGTCCAACCAGGTTGTCGGCGGGCTGGACAACACCAACCCCGCCAACCTCGGCGGCCCGCCCTTCAACTTCGAGGATGACGTGACCAACCCGGACGTTGCAGGCGATCAGTTCGTCGGCGTCGGCGGCACGGTCAGCGGCGCGACGATCACGGTTGACGGTGTGCTCGATACCGTCGGCGAGTCGTGGGACGACTCGGTGCGCGTGTACGAGAACACGCAGAACCCGACCGGCTTCGGCGACAACACCAACCCGAACCGCAACGGCGCGACGGGCTCCGAGATCAACAACGCCTACATGCTGCTCGATGACAACGGTACGCCGATCGTCCCCGGTGACGACCTGCTGTACATCTTCATCGGCGGCAACTTCGAGAACAACGGCAACAAGTTCGAGATTTTCCTCGACACCACCACCACTGGTTCGAACCAGAACGAGCTCGAGAGCCCGCCCAACCCGAACGCGGCAGGCCTCTCCAACATGCAGGGCTCCTTCTTCGATTCCGGCTTCGCTCCGGACTACTACCTGCGCTACAACGTCTTCGGCGCCGACGGCTCCGATCATGCGCTGGACGTCGTCCGCCTCGGTGACCAGGGCAACTTCAGCTTCGGTCCCCGCGTGAGCAACACGCCGATCCAGGTCGAGGGCATCCTCGATACCGCCAAGTTCATCGTCGGTGACTCGGACAACTCCAACGTTGCCGGCGTCGCAAGCGCCGGCGGCGGTGGCGGCCCGGACGTCGCCTTCGTCAGCGATCCGGCGACCGTGACCACTGGTCTCGAGTTCAAGATCGACATCACCGCGCTTGGCTACTCCGACACGCAGGGCTTCGATGACACCGGCGCCGTCGCCCTGGCGGGCTTCCAGCGCATCGGTAACCTCATCAGCAACCAGGTCCTCGGCGGTGTGCCCAACAACTCCAACAACATCGGCCGCTCCGACTTCGTTGACTTCTCAACGCTGTCCGGCACGCAGCAGGTCGTTGTCCCGGCTTCCGGCGGCCCCGTCTCCCCGCTGACGATCGACGGCACGCTGGACGGCGGCTACGGCTCCGCCCTGTACGTCAACAACGGCGGCGGCACCGGCAACAGCACCTCGCTCGGTGACTCGCTGGTCAGCCCGGGCGCCGACGGTGATCCGGAAGGCTCCGAGATCGATGCGGTCTACGGCCTGATCAACCAGGAGGGCGGCAGCGACTTCCTGTACGTCTTCGTTGCAGGCAACTTCGGCAACTTCAACCGCACCAGCATCTTCATCGACTGCGTCAACGGCGCGGGTCAGAACGTCCTTCGCGGCGACAACCCGACGATCGATGCCGTTGGTGACAACAACCTCAACGCCCTCGAGGGCCTCGTCTTCGAGCCCACCTTCGCGGCCGACTTCCTGGTCCAGCACCACCTCGGTCTCGACGAGAACGCCGAGAGCGCCACGTTCGGCTCGGTCATCCACTTCATGGATGGCGCCCAGATCCTGACCGAGGGCGCTGACGATGCCGACGGCCCGCCCATCGGCGGTCGCTTCGACGGCGGCGTCAAGAGCTCGACCAACCTGGCCGGCACGCTCAACTTCCGCATCGGTTTCGGCGACAACGATGACGCCACCGTCAACTTCGGCAACGGCTCCGAGGCCGACGGCCTCTTCGCCTACCTCGACTCCGACGGTGAGTACCTCTGCCTCCTGGTCACCGGCAACCTCGAGACCAACTTCGCCAAGCTCGACATCTTCCTCGACTTCACCACCAACGCCGACCTGACGCAGAACCCGCCGATCTGGAGCGGTACCTTCGAGACCGATATGGCCGGCATCGTCACCAGCGTGACCGATACGCCGCGCACCATCGAGGATCCCCCCGGCTCCGGCACCTTCGTTCCCAACCCCGCCTTCGACGGCAACCCGGAGATCAACGCCGGCCTCGACGCCCTGCAGCGCATGGGCGGCCCGCGTCCGATCGTCGGCTCCGGTGATCCCGCGGTGCTGTTCGAGAACGGCATCACCTTCGACACCATGTTCGAGCCTGACCACTACGTGAACATCAACAACGGCGCCTTCGGCAGCATCCTGCCGGGTGAGCATGAGATGTTCGGCTCGATCGCGCGTCTTCGCGGCGTGCTGTCCGCGTCGGATGAGGGTGACTCCACCAACTGGGGTGTGACCCGTCCGTCCAACAACGGCATCTTCGAGGATGGCGACAACGGTCCCTCCGAGGAGGCTCGCCTCTTCATCGACAACTCCAACATCGGCGGCGTCGTCGGCGGCACCAACCCCTTCGGTGATGTCTCCGACGCACCGAACGTTGTCACCGGCGTCGAGGTCTTCATCCCGCTGTCGCAGATCCGTGTCAACAACGGTCAGCCCGCGGGCGGCGACTGGGATGGCTCGGCCTTCAAGGTCTTCGTCATCATCAACGGTGAGTTCCACTCCTTCGTCTCCAACCAGACGATCCCGCCGATCTGCGGTTTCGAGCGCGGCGAGGTTCGCAACGTTGACTTCCGCAACGATGAGGGCGACCAGTTCCTCTCGCTGACGCGTGACAACGCCGGCAACTCCACCTTCTCCGTCGCCAACTCCGGCAGCCTTCCGATGCCGTGCGTCGAGCCGATGGGCGCCTGCTGCTTCGGCACGTCCTGCGTGATCGATCAGCTCCAGTTCACCGACTGCGTGGACATGGGCGGCGAGTTCCTCGGTGAGGGCACGGACTGCTCCGGCGATCCCTGCACCCCGACCGGCGCCTGCTGCTTCGGCTCGCTGTGTCAGGACAACCAGACGCAGGCCTTCTGCGAAGGCAACGGCGGCGTGTACTTCGGCGACGACTCGCTCTGCGTCGATGTTGAGCCCTGCCCGAGCGCCGGCGGCGCCTGCTGCTTCGACGACGCCCTCTGCGGCGGCGTCTGCCAGGACGGCATCAGCGAGGTTGACTGCAACACCGCTGGCGGCAAGTACGCCGGTGATGGCACCGCGTGCTCCGACGTCCCGGCTCCCTGCGATCAGTTCTGCCTGGGCGACGTCCTGGGCGATGGCAACGGCGACGTCACGCTCGCCGACTTCACCGTCCTGGCCAACAACTTCGGTCTGCCCTCGGGTGCCACCCGGGCGCAGGGCGACTTCCAGTGCAACGGTGACGTGACGCTGGGTGACTTCACCATCCTGGCCAACAACTTCGGTTGTGTGGCCGCCAACACCGGCGTTGACTGATCAGCCTCGGCTGACTGATCGACTCCACTCGCCACTTCGAGGCGGGGAGGGCCTTCCCTCCCCGCCTTTTTCCTTTTCTCGCCGCACCCTGCCACTCTGGCACCCACACCGCCCGGCACCCTCGCCTGCTGGCAGTCGGGGCCACAGCACCGTGCGGCGCAAGTGCTTTGTAAACAACAATTTCCAAGTTGCAGCGACTGGCCTGCCCCTTGCTCCAGGCATGCCGATGGGCATTGCGCGCACCCAGACCGAGCTCGGCTCCGACGGCCGGCTGAACCTCCTGCTCTCCGCTGCGACGTGGCGGAACGAGGGGTGGGTGGACGTGCTCGCGGGCCTGCTGGAGCCGATGGGGGTCCGGGCTCTCCGGGCGACCAGCGGCAGGCAGGCGACGGAGCTCATCCAGCAGGCCCCGATCCACATCGCGGTGGTCGATCTGGCCCTGCCGCTGAATGACGCGGCGGACGCCGACACCACCAGCGAGGAGGGCGGACGCCGGATCCTCGATCTGCTGGCCCGGCTGGAGGAGCCGCCCCCGACAGTCATCGTGAAGCGGCGACGGACGCGGCGTGAGGACGCCCGCGACCTGGCCTCGGCCCTGCAGTGCGGCGCCTTTGCCGTCATGGAGGCCCCGGTGCACCCGGAGACGGCCCTCGAGGTCATGCGCCGGGTGCTGTGCCGCCATTACGCCGATCGCTGGCCCGGGTCGGACTGCGGCCCGGCCGCACGCGGCTCGGTTCGCCGCATGGCCTTCCGCTTCGAACAGCGACGGCGCAACCATCCGGGCGACGGAGCCGGAGACCGCGGAGAGGACGATTCAAGCTGATGCACCATGCCGTGGCTCCTTGTCGGAGTCGCGGCGTGTTCCGTCCCGTCCGGCGCGGAGGAGCGTCGGCGGGACACATGTTCAGACGAAGGGCGCACGCGAAAGGCGCGTGCGAGGCAAGGAAGAAGGAGACGAGTTGCTATGGCGACGAAGACTGCAATCAAGGTCCGCCCGCTTGGGAACAAAGTGCTGATCCAGCGTGACGAGGCCGAGACGCAGACCGACGCGGGCATCTACCTGCCGGAGTCCGCGAAGGACACGCCGCGCACCGGCGTGATCACCGCCGTCGGCACCGGTGCCATCAACACGGAGACCGGAGAGCGCATCGAGCTCAGCCTCAAGAAGGGTGAGCGCGTGATCTTCTCCAGCTACTCCGGCACCGAGATCAAGCTCGAGGGCGCCGATGGGCTGCTGATCATGGGTGAGGACGAGATCCTCGCGGTCATCGACTGAGCACACCTGCCGTGATGACCAACGATCAGCTTCGGAAGGCGCTCGACAAGCTCAACGGTGAGCGCGACGTCGTCTTCTACTTCGAAGGCGCCGACGAGTGCCTCGTGCCCCGCGCCATGCTCATCCCCGACGAGCCGGACCATCTGGTCAAGCTCACCGACGGGCGTCATGAGTACATCATCGATGGCGCGCGGGTGGCGTGGGTCCGGGTGGGATAGGCACCCAAGCACAGAGGCACACAGGGCAAGACAAGACAGAACGTTCGAAAGGAATAGAGACAGATGGCTGCGAAGCAGATTGCATTCGATACCGACGCCCGTGAGAAGATCCTCAAGGGCATTCAGAAACTCGCGTCGGCCGTGAAGGTCACGCTGGGCCCGAGCGGTCGGGTCGTCGTGCTGGAGAAGTCCTTCGGCGCGCCGACGGTCACCAAGGACGGCGTCACCGTCGCCAAGGAGATCGAGCTCGAGGACGCCTACGAGAACATGGGCGCGCAGATGGTCAAG
>JBCBTA010000132.1:0-7884 GCA_039818905.1 Planctomycetota bacterium | reverse complement strand
GCACGTCGTCAGGCCGGGATGATGTGGGGTCGTCCATGTCACGAGCATAACGATGCTCGCCCTGTCATCGAACACACCCGCTGTGTAGGATTGCGGCGTTCGGTTCTGACACACCGCACCTCGTCCGGCGAACACCCGGACGACGGAGGCTTCGACATGATCCCCAAGCCGCCGCCCCGTGAGGGCAGCCTCGGTTTCCTCTACATCCCGCCGTACCGCGTGCAGGGCACATCCATCGCCGGCGAGACGACCGTCGTGCAGGTTCCCGAGCTTGATGTCTGCTTCGACATCGGCGAGTGCCCGCGGGCCGTGCTCCCCAGCAAGTACGTGTGTATCGGCCATGGTCATATGGACCATGTCGGTGGACTCGGCTACTTCTGTTCGCAGCGCCGCTTCCAGGGCATGGGTGACGCGAACGTCGTCTGCCATCCCGATCTCGCGACGCCCATCCGGCGCATGATGGCGGGCTTCAGTGAGCTCGAGGGGCAGAACACGCCATACAACCTCATCCCACTCGCACCGGATGAGGAAATCGAGATCAAGAACAACATCTACCTGCGCGCCTTCAAGACTGAGCACACCGACACGAGCATGGGCTATGCCGTCGTCGAGCGGCGCAGCAAGCTCAAGCCCGAATACGTGGACTTGCCGCAGGAAAAGCTGCGCGAACTGAAGGATCGCGGCGAGGACATCACCCGCATCCTGCAAGTGCCGCTGGTCGCGTATGTCGGCGACACGGCGCCGACGCCCGAAGCGCTGGTGCGCGAGGATGTGCGCAACGCGCAGATCGTCATCGCAGAGTGCACCTTCGTCGAGAAAGATCACAAGGGGCGTGCCGCGATCGGCAAGCACCTGCACATTTCCGACATCGCGGAGTGGCTCCCCCTTCTTGGCGGGGAAAAACTCGTACTGATTCACCTGTCGAGACGGTCGAACATCCGCGCCGCGCGAAAGTACCTCGCGCAGTCTGTCAAGCGCGAACATCTCGAACGTGTCGAATTCCTGATGGATCACAGACAGAACCGCGAGCGCTACGACGCGCAGGCGATCGAAGCCGAACGCATGGCAGCTGCGCGCGCAACATGACCCGTGTTTTTGCGTGTCCTCGTGCGCCGATTCGTTTTTGTGCGTGCGCGGTTGACAGTGTTCAGGCGCGCTCGTAGTTTCTTTCCACTGCCTTGCCCGCCGTCGTTGGTGGGAGCATTCGCGGCATACATCGCGGGTGGTCAAATGCGACGAGCGGCACACCAGGAACAGTGACCTCCCCGGCCAGGCCGGAGAAGGCCCGAAAAGATGGCAAACCCCGATCGCGCGGTCTGGGCGGACATCCTGTCGTACCTCCGCGGTCAACACCCCGACATGTGCCGCCAGTGGTTCGAGGACATCGAACCCCTTGGCGCCGATGAGGGCGTGTTCAAGCTCAGGGTCCATCAAGCGGTCCATCAGCGCTATCTGCAGCGTCAGTGCGCACAGCAGTTCACTGAGGCACTCCAGTCCGCCACAGGACGCCTCATGGCAGTGCGCTTCCTCGGGCCTGCCGACGAAGTGCCCGCACCCGCGCACAACGGGCACACGCCCGCTGACGGCGTTGAGATCAAGCCCAGGCAGCCTGCCTTCCGTCCTGTTCCCCCAAATGGGTCACAGCACCACGAAGGTCTCGTCATCAGTCCCGACAACAGCTTCGAAAACTTCGTTGTCGGCCCTGAGACGCGACTGGCGCACGCGGCCGCCAAGGCCGTCGCGGAGCAGCCGGGACGGGCGTACAACCCCCTGTTCATTCATGGCGGCGTCGGTCTGGGCAAAACCCACCTGCTTCAGGCCATTTGCCAGACCGTCATGATGCAGGACCCCGATGCGTCCATCTACTACATCTCGTGTGAGAGCTTCATGACGCAGTTCATGGAGGCCGTCCAGGCTGGGCAGATGCACGAGTTTCGCCATCGCTTCCGTCACCTGGACATGCTCTTCATCGACGACATCCACTTCCTTGCCAAGCGTGACCACACGCAGGAGGAGTTCTTCCACACCTTCAACAGCCTCTACCAGGCCGACAAGCAGATCGTGCTCTCCTCCGACGCGCCACCCCACGAGATCCCCGATCTCGAGGCCCGCCTCGTCTCACGCTTCCAGTGCGGCCTCGTCGTCGAGGTCAACCCTCCCGGCTACGACACACGCGTCCAGATCGTGAAGCAGAAGGCCCGCCTCCGCGGCCTCGACTTCCCGGATGACGCCGCCTGCACCATCGCGGCCCAGATCAACTCCAACATCCGTGAGCTCGAAGGCGCCATCATCCGCGTCCAGATGCTGGCCCAGACAGATGGCAAGCCCATCAACGAGGCTCTGGTCCGCCAGGCCCTCGATCAGCCCGGCCAGAACATCCGTCCTGAGATCACCATCGACGACATCATCGAGGTCGTCATCCAGTACTACGGCGTCAAGCTCACCGATCTGCAGTCCAAGCGACGCCAGAAGTCCATCGCCTTCCCCAGGCAGGTGTGTATGTTCCTGGCCCGACGCCTCACCCGGTACTCCTTCGAGGAGATCGGCGGCTACTTCGGCGGCAGGGACCACACCACCGTCATGCACGCCGTCAGAACCGTCGAGGCCAAGCGAAGTGACGACGATGAGCTCCATCGCGTCCTCACTGCACTCGAGCAGAAGCTTGGCGTCGCTGAGCCGGCAGACGCCGCCTGATACCCCCCAGCACCACCAGCGCTCATCAGCCCCGAACGGGGTCGCTGCGCGCTCCCGCAGCACGTGGCTGCCTGTCATCTACGATGTGGACAATCTCTTGTCAGCCAGACATTTGCGCGCTCTGAACATCGCTCGAGGCTCTGTGGATGAGCATCAAAGCAGTGGATTGATCGGGGATACACGATGTCGCCCTGACCGCCGCCGACAGCGCGATGACAGTTTGTGCACCATCTCTCTGTCAGCGCAACTCATTTCCACAGAGATGCTTCTGTCTCTTGTGGCCCGTCTTGTCCCCGATGCGCCAGGACATACTACGAAGGAGAGTGTTTCTTTCTCTCCTCCAGAAGAGGAAACGGACGGCGGTCCCCATCCCGTCTCTCCCACCAGGCCCGGGGGGTTTTCCACCGGGTGGACGGAATGTGGACCGTTAGGTCTGACATGACGGACACCAGACCGTCGTTCGCTGGCCCACCTGGTCCGACTCGAGCGTTGTGCGGCAGCGTCGGCACGGCTGACCTGCCCTGCCGTAGACAATGTGACGGAGGCGGTATCCACCCTTCTGGCCCTCGACGCCGACGAAGTCACGCAGCGTCGAGCCACCTGCGCGGATCGCTCGACGCAGAATCCGTCGGGCATGCCTGGCGAGGTCGCGGCTTTCACCATCCGTGACGTCGCGGGCCATCCGGGTCGGCAGGATGCCGGATGCGAAGAGCGACTCATCGACGTAGATGTTCCCGAGCCCCGCCACAAGTGTCTGATCGAGCAGCACGGCCTTGATCGGCCGGGCCCGACTGGCGAAGACGCGCTGCAGCATCTTCGCCGTGACGTGCAGGGCATCCGGCCCCAGCGCGTCCCAGCGGGCGCTGCGCAGGGATGCCTCACTGTCATAGCACCAGAGCCCGCCGAACCGGCGTGCATCGCAGAAGCTCAGACGGGTGCCATCCTCCAGGGTCCAGCGCACGTGCTCATGCGTCATGCCGCTCTCGGCGCCGACGAGCACTCGCCCGGTCATTCCAAGATGGACGCACACGACGCGCCCCGATGCCCCCACGATCGCGAGCTGCTTGCCGTGCCGAAGAACGTCGCGGATCTCGTCGCCGCCGAGCAGCTCACTTGACCGCACACGCCGAGGTGCCGCGTCCGTCGTGCGCCGGGACCGGGAAAACCCGCCCGGAGGATCGCCATCGGTCACGATGACATCGCGCCGGTGGACCCGGACGCGTCGCACCCTGGCGCCGACGATCGACGCCGCAAGACCCTGGCGCACATGCTCGACCTCAGGCAGCTCCGGCATGGTCGCAGCCTATGCCTGCCGCAGGCCGCGTATTGCCCAACCCGGGCCCGGGCGACCGGTATCATTCGAACCGTCCGGCGGCAGTCGCCGCGCACACCCCCCGGGCCCTCTCGGCCTCGGAACCACCGGAATCCTCCGGAAAGGCAGGCACCATGCCCGATCCGCTCGAGCAGCAGTCGAATGAAGAGCGCCACATCTCGGCGACCGACCCCGATGCCGCCGTCCGTGAGGTCCGCGAGGCGTACGCCAAGCTCCGGGCGGAGATCGCCAAGGTGGTCGTCGGCCAGGACGAGGTGGTGGACGAACTGCTGATGGCGATGTTCTGCCGCGGCCACGCGCTGGTCGTCGGTGTACCGGGCCTGGCCAAGACGCTGTTGATCTCGACGATCGCCCGCAGCATCTCGCTGTCGTTCAGTCGCATTCAGTTCACCCCGGACCTCATGCCGAGCGATATCACCGGCACCGAGGTCATCGAGGAGGACAAGACCACTGGCTCGCGTGAGCTTCGCTTCGTCAAGGGTCCGATCTTCGCCAACGTGATCCTCGCCGACGAAATCAACCGAACGCCGCCCAAGACGCAGGCCGCGCTGCTCGAGGCGATGCAGGAGCACCAGGTCACCGCCAGCGGCGTGCAGCATCGCCTGCCCGAGCCCTTCTTCGTGCTTGCGACGCAGAACCCGATCGAGCAGGAGGGCACGTACCCGCTGCCCGAGGCCCAGCTCGACCGCTTCATGTTCAACATCCAGATCAACTACCCGAGCGAGAACGAAGAGGTCGAGATCATTCAGCGCACAACGGCGGCGCATCAGCCCACCACTGAGCATGTGCTCGGCGGCAGCGATGTCCTCCGTGTGCAGGACTTGGTGCGTGAGTGCCCGGTGCCCGAACACGTGGTGCGCTACGCACTGCGTCTCGTCCGCGCCACGCGCATCCGTGAGCCGGAGCCGAAGCCGCAGATCGTGCAGGACTATCTGTCGTGGGGTGCCGGCCCGCGTGCCAGCCAGTACCTCATCCTCGGTGCCAAGGCGCGCGCCGTGCTCGGCGGCTCCTTCCACGTGACGCCCGAACATGTCCGCGATGTCGCCAAGCCGGTCCTGCGCCATCGCGTGATCACCAACTTCAACGCCGAAGCCGACGGCATCACGACGGATCACGTCATCGACAAGCTTCTCGAGGAGATTCCCCTCGAGGGCGGCAGCGACACCGAGCGCCGCCAGATGTCGAGCGTGATGCAGTAGCGCAACCGCAGTCGGAAGCTAGATATCATCTCGGCTCACCAGTAACTTCGGATCGACTTCGACCCCCTGGTTCGTGAGGTCTGGGAGATGGCATACGAGAAGCGCGTTTACCAGGTGTTCGTTGCAGGGCCTGCCGAAGTCGCTGCAGAGAAGGCCATAATCAAGGAAGCAGCGCAGCACCTAAACCAAGTCATCGGCAAGGAACAAAGTTCCGAACTCGAGGTCTTGACCGGTGACGATGCGATCCCATCGATTGGTGGCGATCCTCAGGGAGTCATCAATGGCCAATTTGATGCCCCCGATATCCTCGTAGCCGTACTGTGGCGTCGGCTTGGATCGCCAACTCCCAGAGCCCAATCAGGAACCGTAGAGGAGTATGAGCGCGCCAGGGATCGCTACTATGAGGATCCTTCAACGTCGCAAGTCATGTTCTACTTCAAGACCGACGTTGGCTCGATCGACGAAGTTGATCCCGATGAACTTGCGGCTGTTCGGCGTTTCAGAGATACCCTCGGCGATGAAGGTGTACTGTGGCGCAAGTTCAAGAACGGTGATGAGCTGAAAGAAATCATCCAGGTTCATTTGGCGTCGATGCTCCGAGTGCTAGCAAGGGAGGATGAGAGCGAATCTGCTGCGAAGCGCGCGAGGCCGGTTACCACGGATGGCGTCGATGCTGGAAGCGACGAAGCCCTGGGATTTCTCGACGGCAGCATCGCCGTACGTGAGGAGTTCGATGCAGCGACGGAGTTAACAGAAGAGTTCGGACATTCGATGCGTTCGTTTAACGACAAGCTCGGGAATCACTCACGCGAGTTGCAGGTGCTCAACAAGAGTGAACCAGACCTGAGGGTCGTCAATCGAGTCACGGATCGTGCAGCAGACGATATGGATGCATATGCGGAGCGAATCCGAAATGCGGCACGGTTGCTGGAGAACCGGCTGACAGCAGGGATGGATGCTCTTACCGCTGTTGTCGTATCGTTGAGCACCTTCCCAGATCGAGACGACCAACAACTGCGAGAACTCAATCAGGCTCTGGATCAAAGCCAAGTTGCTGAAGCAAAGAACGCGCTTGCCTCGCTTCGAGACGCAGTCAATTCGCTGCCAGATCTGAGTAGCCGGTTCAGGGCGGCGAAGAGAAAGCTGACGCGGGAACTGGGAACATTTCTCGCGATGCTTGAGCGCTTTGATCGACGCGCGGCCGAAGTGCGTGGTCTGCTCCAGAACCTAGAGTCTGATTAGCACACCTCGAACCACGCCACGGCAAACCAGCCCTTCTCGTCGGTCCACGCCTGCCTCAGCGTCAGTCCCGCTTCCGCGGCGAGGGACGCGAAGCCGTCAACCGTGAACTTGTGGCTGTTCTCTGTGTGGATCGTCTCACCCTTGGTGAAGTCGATCTGCCGTTCGCCGATGGTCACCGTCTGATCCACCTGCGACTCGAGATGCATCTCCAGACGCTTGCGTCCGTCGTTCCACACGGCCCGATGCGTGAACGCATCCACGTCGAAGTCGGCGCCCAATTCGCGGTTGGCCCGCTCCAGCAGATTCAGGTTGAACGCGCGGGTGACGCCCTCGCTGTC
Organism: Planctomycetota bacterium; assembly: GCA_039818905.1. Taxonomy (GTDB): domain Bacteria; phylum Planctomycetota; class Phycisphaerae; order Phycisphaerales; family UBA1924; genus JBCBTA01. The sequence continues at coordinate 1,078 of JBCBTA010000132.1, read as the reverse complement.
GTCGTACGCCCGCTCGATGACCGCGGGATCCTTCACGAGGTCGAACCCGACGAGCAGTCCGCCTGCCCCGGGGCCATCGTCTCGCACGTGGTCCGCAAAGGAGCGGAGCAACGCGGCACGTTCGGTCGGGTCGAAGTTGCCGATGGTGGAGCCAGGGAAGTAGATCACGGTGCGCTCGCACGCATGTCCTGGCGTGGGCAGTGTGTAGTCGCCGGTGAAGTCCGCACACACAGGCAGCACCTCGACGTCGGGAAACACGCTGTTGATGTGCTGCGACGCCTCCATCATGTGACGCTTGGAGATCTCCAGTGGCACGTACGCGGCTGGGTCCTCCAGCGCCTGGAGCAGCAGTATGCCCTTGTCACCGTTGCCAGCGCCCGGCTCGACCACCATCGCACGGGGCCCGATGGCATCGGCCATGTCGGCGAGATGGGCATCGAAGATGGTGCGCTCCGTACGCGTGGGGTAGTAGTCCTTCACCTCGCAGATGCGATCGAAGATCTGTGATCCGGCGCGGTCGTACAGGTACTTGCACGGCGCCGTCTTCGGCTTACCGAGCAGGCCCTCGATCAGATCATGGCGAAAGTGCTCGTCCTCGAGACCGAAGTCCGCGAGGTCGAGTGTCTCAGCGTCTCCGGCAGCGTCGCTCTGTGTCATGTCGTCCTTACGTGGAGAGATCCCGCGCAGGACGGACACCGCTGAATTGCCAGCGCGCCTCGGGCGAGAAGAAGTTCCGATACGTCGATCGGATGTGAGAAGCCGCCGTCGCGCACGATCCGCCACGCAGCACGAATTGGTTGCACATGAACTTGCCGTTGTACTCGCCCAGTGCGCCGCTCGGCGGCGCGTAGCCGGGGTACGGGCGATACTGACTGCCCGTCCATTCCCAGCAGTCGCCAAAGGCCTGCGCGATCGGCGCATCGGGGTCGGCGGGCGCAGCGCACGGATGCAGGAGATCGTCATCGAGGAAGTTGCCGCTGATGGGCAGCCCGCCAAGGGCGATCTCCCACTCCGCTTCGGTGGGCAGCCGCGCGCCCATCCAGCGGGCCAGCGCATCCGCCTCGAACAGGCTGATGTG
>JBCBTA010000131.1:0-7916 GCA_039818905.1 Planctomycetota bacterium | reverse complement strand
TGCTTCATCGCCTTGATCTGGGCGTTTCCACCCACGCGCGACACTGAGATGCCGACGTTGATCGCGGGGCGAATGCCTGCGAAGAAGAGCTCGGGCTCGAGGTAGATCTGGCCGTCGGTAATCGAGATGACGTTGGTCGGGATGTACGCCGAGACGTCACCTTCCTGCGTCTCGATGACGGGCAGTGCCGTCAGGGAGCCGCCGCCGTTGTCATCGCTGAGCTTGGTGGCGCGCTCCAGCAGGCGGGAGTGCAGGTAGAAGACGTCACCCGGGTAGGCCTCACGACCGGGCGGGCGACGCAGCAGCAGCGACAGCTGGCGGTATGCGACGGCCTGCTTGGACAGGTCGTCGTAGATCACGAGCGCGTGCTTGGGCGTGCGGCCGTTCTTGCCTTCCCACATGAAGTACTCGCCCATCGCGCAGCCGGCGTAGGGAGCGATGTACTGCATAGGTGCGGGGTCGGAGGCCGACGCGGAGACGACGATGGTGTAGTCCATCGCGCCGTTCTCGCGAAGGGCGTCCACAACGCCGGCGACGGTGGACTCCTTCTGACCGACGGCAACGTAGATGCAGACGACGGCGTCGTCGGTGCCCCAGTTGCGCTTCTGGTTGATGATGGTGTCGATGGCGACGGCGGTCTTGCCCGTCTTACGGTCGCCGATGATGAGCTCACGCTGCCCACGCCCGATCGGGATCATGGAGTCAACGGCCTTGATGCCTGTCTGCAGCGGTTCGGTCACGGGCTGACGCTCGGCGATGCCGGGGGCGATGATGTCAACCTGGCGGGTCTCGCGCGACTCGATGGCGCCGCCGCCGTCGAGCGGGCGGCCGAGCGGATCGACGACGCGTCCGAGCATCTGATCGCCGACGGGCACCTCGAGGAGGCGTCCGGTGGAGACGACGGTGTCACCCTCCTTTACGGAGAGGTAGTCGCCGTAGATCACGGCGCCGACGGTGTCGAGCTCGAGGTTGAAGACCTGGCCCATGACGACGCCCGCGGAGGTCTGGAACTCGAGCAGCTCGCCGGCCATGGCGTTGGACAGGCCGTAGATCTGCGCGATGCCGTCACCGACCTCGATGACGCGTCCGACGTCGAGCACGTCCAACTGCGAGGAGTACTGCTCGATTTCCTGCTTGATGACGCTGGTGATCTCTTCGGTCTTGATCTTCATGGTGTGCGCGCCCCTCTCTTTGGGCGTGTGTCGAGTCAGTTGTCCTCGAAGGACTGTTCGAAGCGCGACCGCATCACTGCGGAGCCCTCTTCCTTCAGAAGCTCACGCATCTTGCGGAGCCTGGTGGTGAAGCTGGCGTCGAGCAGCGAATCGCCGACGCGAATCTTCAGACCGCCGAGCATCGACGGGTCGGTGTAGGTGTAGATCACGGGGTCGCGACGCAGCGCGGTGCGGAGCACCTCGTCGAGTCGCTGCAGCTGATCCTGCGGAATGGGATATCGCGTGTAGATGTCAACCTCGACCTTGCCGAACTGCTCCTGCACCAGCTGGTCGTAGGCGACGGCGATGCGAACGAAGCGTCCGGCCCGCCCCTTGCGGTTGAGCAGGAGCATCAGGTTGAGGATGACGTTGCTGATCCGGCCTTCGAAGATCGCCCGAAGCGTGCGATCCTTGCTGGTGGCCGGAATGATCCGGGACGCGACGAACTCTTCCAGCTCGGGCTGATGGCGCGCGAGCTCGACGAGCTCCTCAAGCTCGCTGGCGATCTCCTCAAGCCGCTCACGTCCGCCCTGGCTCTCGACCAGTTCGAACAGGCTCTTGGCGTACGCCTTGTCAACCGCGTCCGGCGGTGTGTCGAGACGAATCATGGGTCAGGCGCCCGCGTAGGTGCTGGTGTACTCGTTGACCGACTCGTCCACGAGACGACGCTGATCGTCCTCGTTGACATCACGCTCGAGGATCTTGGCGGCGACGCGTGTCGAGAGATCGGCGGTCTCCGCATAGATCTCGCTGAGCGCTGCCCGCTTGGCGGCTTCGATGCCTCGCATCGCGGATTCCCGCAGCTGCGTGACCTCGGCTTCGGCCTTGGCTCGCAGATCGGCGGCCATGCGGGCCTGCTCGGCCTTGGTCGCCTCGATCATGCGGTTGGCCTCGGCACGTGCCTCGGCGAGCGACGCCTCGTAGTCCTTCAACGCCGCGTCGGCCCGCTTGCGAGCCTCCTCGGCAGCGAAGATCTCCTCGCGGATCTTGTTCTCGCGCTCTTCGAGGCCGCCCAGGATCTTGGGCCACGCGGTCTTCTGCAGAACGAAGACCGAAGCGCCGAAGACGATCAACGCCGCGGCGAACTGCCACGGGTTGATGGCCACGACGTCGCCAGGGCCACCTTCGGCACCAAAGGCGACTGCCGGAGCCGCGAGCACGAGCGTTCCCGCGAACACGCGCGTTGCAACATGGTTGCGCATCGCATTCCTCTCATCCGGATCACCCGGCACGTGCCGGGACGACCCTTCGTGATCGTTGTCGGCGCCACGACGCGGCGGCGCCGACGCCCGCATCATCCGTCGTGATCAGGCGGCGAGAAGGGCGAGGAAGCCGCCGAGCACCGCGAACAGGGTGGCACCCTCGACGAGGGCCGCGGCGATCAGCATGTTCGTGCCGATCGTGCCCGAAGCCTCGGGCTGACGGGCCATGGCCTCGACGGCCGAGCCGCCGATGCGGCCGATGCCCAGGCCACCACCGATGACCGCGAGGCCGGCGGCGAGACCGGCGCCGATGCCCTTGCCGAGCGTGGACAGGCCCTTGGCGCCCTCGGTCGCCGCGGCGGCGGCGGTCTCGTCGGCACCCATGGCAACGCCCGCGGTCGCCAGCATGGCAACGCCTGCGATCAGGCCCATCTTGATCATCTTCTTGCTCATCGCTTTCCGTCTCCTCGTGTGGGTAACCGTCCGTCGGTCACCCGCTGGGGGTTGATGTTCGTTTCAATCCGAGAACCGGCACTGCGGCCGGCAAGTGTCAGTGCATGGGGGTCAGACCTGGCTGACCGGGATCGCCCGATCCTGCTCGAGCGGGTGCTCCTCGTCGTAGGCCTCCGCACCGGCATGGTCATCGTGCTCATGATGCGAGAGCTGGGCGATGAACAGCGTGGTGAGGAACATGAAGATGAACGCCTGCAGGAAGGCAACGAAGATCTCGAGGAACATGATGGCAACCGACGCGCCGAGGGACACCACCGCGATGGGGGTGCCGGCCAGCGGACCAAGTGTCGTGAAGCCCTTGATGATGAAGCCGGTGAGCACGGCGAGCAGCACGTGGCCGGCGGTCATGTTGGCGAAGAGACGCAGCGCGAGGGCAAAGGGCTTCACGAAGGTGCCCATCACCTCGACGACGATCATCAGCGGGGCGACGAAGATCGGGGCGCCAGCAGTGAAGTGTGCCGCCCATCCCTTGAAGCCTGACTCGCGGAGTCCGTTCACCTGCCACAGGATGAAGGCAATCAGGGCGAGTGCGCCGGTCACGGCAAGGCGACCCGTTGCGGTCCCGCCGACGAAGAGGAAATCCTTGTAGTCCTCGGCGAACAGCGCACCGAAGAGCTTCTGCAGGTCGAGCAGCGGAACGAGTCCGGCAAGGTTGCAAAAGAGGACGAAGAAGAACAGCGTCAGAAGGAAGGGTGTGAACTTGTTGGCCTGGTGACCAAGCTGCGGCCGGATGACCGTGTCACGCATGTAGATGACGACGACTTCGATCAGCTGTGCGAAGCGACCCTTGGTGACGTAGCGGTCGTTGCCCTCGCTCTCGGGCCCGGTGCCGATCGCCTGTGCGACCTTTCGCATGGTGACGACCAGCAGAATCGCCACGAGGATCATCGTGAGCGTGTTCATGGTCAGGTACGGACCGAGACCGAAGTCGTGGTCCAGTACGTGAGCCAGTGGATCGTCGGCGGCGGCGAGAAAACTTGGGAAAAACATCTCACTCGTCCTCTGCAAAGGTCAGAGAGGCCCAAGGTAGCGAGTGCTCAGGACGCGTGGGCGGTGGGCAGCCATGCCGCCAGCACACGCGCGAGCACGATCCAGCACAGAATGAATGTCCCGCCCGCCGAGGCTGCAAACGCCGCTTTTGGCGGTTGGGCCGCGAAGTATAGCAACGCGGCGATCAGGAGCGACCCGAAGACGGAGATGCCCTGCGCACCCAGCAAAAGCATGGGCCAGCGGGCGATCTGGCGGGGCTGCCAGGGGCCGATGACCAGCCCGCCCAGGGCCACGCCGGCCAGCGCCGAGGCACTGCCCAGTGCAACGCCGGTCGCCACATCCGTGCGGATCAGCGCACACGCCGCGGCTGCCGCGGCTGCAAGGCCCGTGACCATCGCCAGGCCCCAACCAAGGCTCCGCAGAGGCAGGGGGCGAACCTGCTCATGGGGTGGGATCGTCTCGCTCACGCGTCACCTCGCAGCATCGTGTCATCCTCATCCTCGGGGAAGGCGACATCGTCGGGCATGTCCGTCAGGTCCTCGCTGGCGAACATCGACGAGGCGGGAGGGCGTGCAGTGGGAGTCGCCCGGGGACGGCGGCTGCCCTGATACGCCGCCGCGGCCTGCCTGTTGAGTGCCATCGCCTGGCGGAAGAAGTTGTATCCGCCTCCGATGATGCCGATGGCGGCGAGGATCAGAGTCCAGGTCGGCGTCGTCCCCGCCCAGCGGTCGATCAGCCAGCCGATGAGGCCGGGGCCGATGATGCTCCCGGCGAGCTCCGTGCCCATTCCGGTCAGCCGCCAGGGGTTGATGCCGGTGCTGCGAGAGTCCTTGGGGGCCTCGTCCACGCGGGACACGCTCCTCGGGGGGTGGATTGGTGTCGAGTCGGGACGCGATCAACCCGATTCGCCAGTCTAAGGCAGAGGCGCCGCGGGGTGTGGTCCGATAAACCCTGAACCGGCGTCCCCGCCGGCCGTAGAAATGTTGGAGTGACGCTCGATGACCGCACGCATCGAACAGGACCACCAGCGGTTCCGCCAGCTCGTCAAGGGCAAGATCCGACGTGAGCTGCGCGACTACCTGACCCGGCGCGAGATGATCGCCCGCGAGGGACGGGGTGTGGTCTCGGTGCCGATCTACGACGTCGATACCCCGACCTTCCGCTACGGCGACAATTCGTCTGGCGTCGGGATGGGCGAGCCCGGCGACGGCGACGGCCAGCCCGGGTCGGGCGACAACGCCGGCGGCGAGGAGCAGGGGCGTCACATCATGGAGGTGGACGTCACGCTCGAGGAGCTGGCGGACATTCTTGCCGAGGAACTGGAGCTGCCGCGGATCAAGCCGAAGGGCTCGTCGAAGCTCACATCAACGCGCGACAAGTACACCGGCGTACGTCCGCAGGGCCCCGCGGCGCTCCGTCACTTCAAGCGCACCTACCGCGAGGCGCTGAAGCGGCAGATCCTGCTGGATGAGTACAACCCAGACGATCCGGTGATCGTGCCGATCAAGCGCGACATGCGGTACCGCTCGTGGAACGAGGTGCGCAAGCCGCAGAACAACGCGGTCATCGTGTACATGATGGACGTCTCCGGCTCGATGGGGGATCAGCAGAAGGAGCTGGTTCGTCTCGAAGCCTTCTGGATCGACACGTGGCTCCGTCGCAACTACGAGGGCATCGAGAGCCGCTACATCGTGCATGACATCGCGGCCAAGGAGGTTGACAAGCAGACCTTCTTCTCGATCCGCGAGGATGGCGGCACGCGCATCTCCTCGGCCTTCGCCTGCGCGAAGCAGCTCGTCGAGCAGCACTATCCGCCCGAGGCGTGGAACACCTATCTGTTCCACTTTTCCGACGGCGACAACTCGTCCGAGGCGGACAACCGCCTGTGCGTGAAACTCCTGACCGAATCACTGCTGCCGCAGTCGAACATGTTCGGTTACTGCCAGGTCGCCAGTGCCTACGGCTCGGGGAACTTCATCAACGTGCTGCATGAGGCATTTCCCGGTTCCGACGCGAGCCGGGGGCATGCCGAGGATGACGGGCCCGGTCTGATTACCAGCCGCGTGAACGCCCGCGATGACATCTACGACTCGCTGAAGACGTTCTTCGGGGCGGGACGCTGAGTCTCTATGATCGTCGCGGCATCCGCCGGGGAGTGCGGTGCGAACCGACGGGCGGGCACCAGCCGCTCCCGTGAGGGCCGACCGTTGTGATCCTGCTGCCGCTGTATGCGATTGCCATTTGGGTGGCTCTCTACCTGTTCCGCAGGCGGTGGCAGGGGTACGTCATTCTGGGGCTGTGCATCCTGCCGGTCGGGACGCTGACGCACTTCTGCATCGAGTATTTGCCGCTGCCCAGTCACGAACCGCGGCCGGTGTGGCTGTACGGGATTTCCGCCGCGTATGCCATGCTGATCCTGATCGTGGGGTTGGTCATCGTGGTGCAGCGGGGCACGCCGCGTCACAACGACTGTCACACCTGCGGCTACGACCTGACGGGCAACGCTGCGGGCCTGTGTCCGGAGTGCGGTACGCCGGTGCGCTGCCGCGGATGCCACGCCGAACTCTCCAGCATCGACTTCAAGGCATGCCATCAGTGTGGCGAGCCGTTCCCGCTGTTTCCCCCCAAGGCGGTGCCGGTCGCGGCCCCCGTGGTCCGGTCCTTCTCGCCGCGCGACAGGGCCCGCCGTTTTGCGGTGGCCCGCGAGGGGTGGTCAGGGGGAGGACTTCCGCCCCGCGCCAAAGCGATCCACGGCGACGGTCAGGCCAAAGCCGACGACGATCAGTCCGAGTGAACCGCCGATCTGCAGGATCGAGGGCGTGAAGGTGCTGGTCGGCCAGTCCTGCGGCTCGATCTGTTCGATGCTCTCGGCGGTCACGACTTCGCCCTTGAAGGTGTCGCCGATCTGCGGCTGCTGTCCGGCCTGAAATGGCCACAGCCCGAGGATCGCGCCGACGAGCAGGCCCAGCAGCACGCCAAGCGTCGCCTTCTCGTAGCGATGCAGCAGCCAACGCAGCAGGTTGCTGACGCCGACGACACCGGCAAGGACGCCGAAGCCGACGGGGATGACGACGCGCCACTCGCCGAGCATGGCGCCGAGATCGCGCGCGCCGGCGGCGTCCTTGAGTCGATCGACCGAGGCCAGGATTGGCACGTACTGCCCGAGAACAAGGAGCAGGTAGCCGCCACTGACGCCGGGCAGGATCATCGCGCTGGCGCCAGCGATGCCAGCGATGAAGAGCATGACGAGTGAGGATCCGGCCCCGGAATCGGTGCCCGAACCGCGCATCTGCGCAATGGCGACGGCGCCCATGACGAGGACGCCGCAGCCGGCACCGATCCAGACGGCCGGGGTCGCAGGACGCGCCATGCGCCACACCAGCGGGAGACCACCGAGCGTCAGGCCGATGAACAGGCTGTACATGACCCATCGCGCCTCGACGACGGCGGAGACGACCACACCGGCGAGGAGCACGATGGCAGCGATCGCGGCGACGATGACGCAGCCGAGCACGAGCAGGGACCGTGGTCGGAACTTGAAGGTCGTGACCTCGGCGATGGCATCGATGAAGAGGTGGTAGATGCCTGAGGCGAGCAGCATGGTGCCGCCGCTGATGCCGGGAACCAGGTTGGCCAGCCCCATGAGGACGCCGCCGAAGAGCGCACGAAGCGTGAGCGTGCCGATGGGCTGCTCATCGGCGACTGCGGCGGGGGGCTGTTCTGTTGCGGTTGGTTCAGTCATGGGGTCGAAAAGGGAGATTCATGGAGCATCGGGAACACACGATACGATCATCGTCGATCAGGTCCTGATCTCGGGAGGGAGAGACGACACATGCGAGTGCTGGTCACGGGTGGCGCGGGGTACATCGGCTCACACGCCGTGAAGCGATTGCTGGCGGAGGGGCACGATGTGGTCGTGATCGCGGCGACGATGACGCAGCCGAGCACGAGCAGGGACCGTGGTCGGAACTTGAAGGTCGTGACCTCGGCGATGGCATCG
>JBCBTA010000130.1:0-7922 GCA_039818905.1 Planctomycetota bacterium | reverse complement strand
ACCCCATTCCTCGACGAAGCCGGCGATCTCCTGCGCCTCCTGACGCGTCGCCGTGCCGTCGCGGTTGGTGTCGAAGTTGCCGAAGACCACGAAGGTGTACACCTTCTCGGGGTCGTACAGCGCGTTGACGAGCTTGTCGCCTTCGATGATCGGGTTGCCGCGAGACGAGCGGATGATGCGAGCCATGCTCGTGCCGTCATCGATGCGGATGATCTCGACCGACGCCTTGCCGGGAGGGAACTCGCCGGCGGCGTTCGGACGAATCGAGGCATCGCGGTTGTACACCTCGAACGTCATACCGAGCACCACGTGATCGCTGCGTCCGCGGTCGATGGCGACGGCCCCTTCCGCGGCGTTGATGCCGAGCACGCGGGCGTCCACGAGCGACGCCTCATTCTGCGGCCGGATCCGGGCGCTGGCGGACTCGCCGCGCAGACTCTCGATCTGCTGCTGAAAGATGAGGTTCTGCTCGCTGAGTTCGCGGTTGCGCTCCTCGAGGGAGGCGAGCTCCTGCGCGTGTGAACTGACCTGATCGTTGAGGCGCGTCTTGAAGTCATCGAGCCCGGCTTCGATCTGGGCGCGGTAGGTGTCCACCTGCTGATTCAGTTCCCCGAGCTGACCGTTGAGGCTGGCAACGGTGGTCTTGTGCTCATCCTGCGTGCGCTCGAGGCGATCGATGGCCTTGAGCAGGTCGGAGCGGGCATCGTCTCGGGCCCGCTCGGCGGAGTCGAGATCGGAGAGCAGGCCGCCCATGTCCGTCTCGAGACTCTCGACCAGTGCGGAGAAGGAGGGTGCGTCGTCATCGAGGCGCTCGTTGAGCTCGGCGAGCCTCTCCTGCAGCGACTCGACGTCGTCGCGGCGCGATCCACCAATGAGACGGACCAGCTCGCGGTTCTCCTCGTCGATGTAGCCGATGACGCTCTGGCCTCGCCCGGCAGCCTGGCGCAACTCCTCAAAGCGATCACCCTGTGCGCCGGCGACGCGGACGTCCTCGCTCATCGTCTCGAAGTCACGCGTCAGACGCTGCGACTTGGCGGCGAAGATGACCGTCAGCACGAAGAGCACGAGCGCGAGGAGCGCGAAGATCGCCAAAGAAGCCATGATCCCCACGCTGGCGCCGCTGCGAGTCGCCATGTCCATCTCCCATGTTCGGGTTGCGGCCGGCCCACCAAGCCGGCTCCAGATACGCCCCATACGCCGCGCCCGGCGGCGCAGTTGCGGCGGAGCAGTGTCGGGGGTGCAGTCCGAGGCGTCAAGGCGTCCCAGTCCGCCTTCTCACCCCGCCACGATCAGGTGGCGAGCCAGCAGGACCAGCGTCAGGAAGGTGGCGTAGCTCATCGCGTCGGTCAGCATCGTGACGAAGATCGAGGACGCCGTCGCCGGGTCGATCCCCAGACGCTGCATCAGGAGAGGCACACCCGTCCCGACCAGGCAGGCCACCGCCAGGGCCCCGGTCATGGCACCCGCGGAGACGACGCCGAACCACATCCATTGGATGCCCCGCCCGACTTCCGGATCCACCGCGCCGACCGCCGCCGGGCCGAGCACCGCGACCGCGAGGCCGAAGATCAGCCCGATCCCGAGCCCGATCAGCAGGCCGAAGGCCACCTCGCGCCGGATCAGTGGCCAGACGCGTTCTTTGCGAACCTCTCCCAGAACAATGCCTCGCAGCGTGATGGCCATGCTCTGGTGCCCGCTGTTGCCCGACTGATTGGCGATGATCGGATACACCACCGCGACGACGGGGATCAGTTCGATCAGGCCCGTGTACAGCAGCAGGACAATCGTCCCGATCTGGGCCAGCAGCAGGTTGGCCAGCAGCCACGGGCCACGGCCGCGCAGCTTGGTCCACACGGTGCTGTAGACGGCTTCGCCCTCACCAGCACCAACCTGCTTGAAGGCGTCCTCGGTCGCCTCGGCCGCGATGATGTCCACCACGTCGTCGATCGTGACCATGCCGAGCACGCGTTCATGCTCATCGACGACAGGCAGCGTCAACAGGTCGTAGCGTTCGAAGATCCGAGCGACTTCCTCACGGTCGAGATCGGGCCCGACGCGATCGAAGTCCGTCTCCATGTGATCCTCAACACGCTCCTCGTCGTCGATGACCAGCAGATCGCGCAGACTGATGACGCCGACGAGCCGCTTGTGGTCGTCAACGCAGTAGATGTCGCTCTGCGCGGGATCGAGCGAGTGCTTCTTGAGGTGATCGATAGCCTGGCCGATGCGCACGCCCGCGCGGACGACGGCGATCGTCGTCGTCATGATGCCGCCGGCCGTCTCCGGGTCGTACAGCGCCAGCTTGCCCAGAATCGCCGCCCGCTTGGGGTGCATGCGCTCCAGCACGGCTGCCCGGTTGGCCTTCTCCAGTGCCTGGAGAAGGTCCGCGCCGTCGTCCGGCGCCATCAGGCTGAGCATGCGCGCCGCTTCGGGCGGCTCCAGATCGACCAGCACCGTCGCCGCGAGCGGCGGATCCATGTGGGCCAGCGCCTCGGCAGCCGCCTGGTCCTCCATGAGATGGAGCACCTCGGCCTGCTCATCACGCTCCAGCCGCTCGATGGTGTCCGCTGCGTCGGCAGGCTCCTGTTCTGCGACCTGCGGCGCGAGATCGGCGGGCAATGCCTCGGCTTCAAGCAGCGCCTCGACCTGGGCATCGACGGCATCGCGATCGCTCTGTGCAAGCGCTTCGGACGGACGCATGGGGGGCTGCTCGCTCACGACATCACCCTATCCGCGATGCCCGGCGCGTGGTGCTCAGCGCACTGCCCGCATGACCTCAAAGCTGAGATAGCCCACGTACAGCAGGAGCAGCAGCGCGCCCTCGACGCGGCTGAGCATGCGTCCATGCGTGCGGCTCATCGGCCACAGCAGCAGCGCAAGGACCAGCGCAACAACCATGCTCTGCAGACCACTCGGCGGAAGGCCGACGGGATTGACCGTCGCGGTCGCGCCGAGTACCAGCAGGATGTTGAAGATGTTCGATCCCACCACGTTGCCGACGGCGATGTCCACCTGGCCCCGCCGCGCCGCGATCAGCCCCACCGCAAGCTCCGGCAGGCTCGTTGCGATGGCGACGATCGTCAGCCCGATGAGCTGATCGCTCACACCCCACAGGCGGGCAAGCCCCGCGGCTCCACTCTCAGCAAGCTGTCCACCCAGAACAAGCATGCCGAGACCAATGAAGAACAGAAGCAGGGCGAACCACATCGGCTTGGCGTCCCCGGGCTCGACAAGCTCCTCAACCTCAGTCGCAAAGGACGTCTCGAGGGGTGCTTGTCGTTGCTGGCCCGAGGCGACCGTGAAGAGCATGAAGACCGCGAAGCCCATGAGCAGCGTGATGCCATCGAGTCGGCCAAACCCCTCGCCACCGCTGTGCACGCTTTCCGGCAGCGGCCAAATCGCCATGATCATGGCACCGATCGTGACCAGGATCATGATCGGCATCTCGCGCTTGACGAGCGAGGCGTGCACGTGCAGCGGGCGGATCAACGCCGCGGCTCCGAGCACCAGGCCGATGTTGGCGATGTTGGAGCCAATGATGTTGCCGAAGCTCAGCGCGTCGTTGTCCTTGACGGCGGCGATGATGTTGAACGCCAGTTCCGGTGCGCTGGTTCCGAAGGCGACGACCGTCAGCCCGATCACCAGTGGCGACACACGGAGCCGTGCAGCGAGGCTGACCGCGCCGCGGACGAGGGCTTCGCCGCCCACGATCAGCAGGGCGACGCCTCCGGCGAGCGTCAAAATGTGAGTCAGGATCGCGGCCATCGGGGGACAAGCCTATCCGGGGTCGCTCGCGTCGTCCGAACGACAATCGGAACCGAAGGGCCCGAGGGAGGTAGGATCCGGACAGACGTGTATCAGCCCCTCCTGACCCGACGATATCTGCTGAGCAAGGTCATGCCCCTCCTGGCCGCGCTGGCGGTCATGCTGTGCACGGCCATGGTGCTGATTGTCTGGTCGGTGATGGGTGGGTTCCTGCAGACGTTGCTGGACTCCGGGCGCAGCCTGATCGGGGATGTCTCGATCGAGTGGAAGGTCGTCGGCCTGCCGCATTATGAAGAGCTCGTCGAGGAGCTCGAGGCACGTGATGAGATCGAGGCGGCGACGCCGACCATCGAATCGCTCGGTCTGCTCACGCTGGACAACAACGAGCCGCGCTTCGTCACGCTGCTCGGCATCGAACCGGACGGGTACGACCGTGTCACCGGCTTCTACGACCGTCTGTGGTGGCGCCCGCTCGACGAGCCGCTGCCGCGCGATGCTGAGGGCCTCGATCCGCGCCTCGATACGGAACAGCGCGACCGCCTGCAGCGCGCGTACGAGCATGGGCAGACATTGCAGGAGCCCAACCCGACCGGTGGCGGGCTCTCATCAGCAATGGTCGTCGGTGTCGAAGTCACGCAGACCAATCGGCGCACGCCCGAGGGCTACATCGAGCCGCGCTGGGGCGTCTTCGTTCCCGAAGAGCGGTTCACGATTACCGCCGTGCCGATGAGCCGGCAGGGCGTGGTGATTCAGCCGGAGTATCTGAGCCTGCCTGTGGCCAACGAGTTTCGTTCGGGCATGTACGACATCGATGCCGGCTTCGTCATCCTGCCGCTGGAGGAGCTGCAGCGCATCCTGAAGATGAGCCGGGCCGAGCGGTACTCGCAGTGGCAGCCCGGCGCGACGGTCATCAATGACGACGGCGAGGAAGTGCCCGCACTGCCCGAAGTCATCGGTATCGAGCCCGCACGGGTGACGAGCATCCTCATGCGAGCCGCGCCCGGATTCAGCAATGCCGACGCCGAGCTGGCCGCGGAGGACGTTGTCGAGGCCTACGGCAAGAAGTATCCCTTCGCCTCACCCACACGCGATCCCGGCTGGCGCGAATGGGCCGTGTTCCAGTGGGAGGAGAAGCCGGGCTTGCGCGTGTACATCGCGGCGGTGCGCAAGGAAACAGCTCTGATCCTCGTCCTGTTCACGTTCATCTCGCTGACCGCTGCGTTCCTTGTGTGCGCCATCTTCTGGTCGATGGTCAGCGAGAAGACGCGCGACGTCGGCACGCTGCGTGCCATCGGTGCAAGCCGCACGGGCGTTGCGTGGCTCTTCCTGCGCTATGGCATGGCGATCGGCATCGTCGGTGCGCTCACGGGGGGTGCACTGGCGTGGACTATCGTGCACAACATCAATCCGATCCATGAGTGGATGGGGCGCGCTCTCGGCCTGCAGATCTGGGATCCGGGCGTCTACTACTTCACCGAGATCCCCAACCAGGTGGACCCGGTCAAGGCGACGATTGTCATCGGCAGCGGCGTGCTGTTCAGTGTGCTCGGTGCCCTGCTGCCAGCGATGCGTGCGGCGTGGATGGACCCGGTCAAGGCACTGCGTTTCGAATAGGAGTCCGTGTTGCCGCTCATCGAGGCCACCAACCTGCAGAAGACCTACCGCCTGGGCAAGGTGAACGTGCCCGTGCTGCGCGGCGTGGACCTGCAGGTTGATGAGGGTTCCTGCATCGCGGTTCTCGGCGCTTCGGGTAGTGGCAAGAGCACGCTGCTGCACCTGCTGGGCGGTCTCGATCGACCGGACAAGCGCAGCGGGGCGTCCAGCGCCATCGAGTTCGACGGCACGCCAATCAGCTCCTTCGGCGCGCGCGAGATGGACCGCTATCGCAATCGCTCCGTCGGCTTCGTCTTTCAGTTCTATCACCTGCTGCCGGAACTGAACGTTCTTGAGAACGCCATGCTCGGCTCACTCGTCGGGGTCGGGCGTGTGGGCTACGCCCGCCGTGCAGGCGAGATCCGCGCTCGCGCGACAGCGTTGCTCGAACGCTTCGGCCTCGAACAGAGGCTCAGGCACCGGCCTGCCGAGCTTTCCGGCGGCGAGCGCCAGCGCGTCGCCATTGCGCGTGCGCTCGTCAACGCGCCGCGCCTGCTGCTTGCAGATGAGCCGACGGGCAACCTCGATGAGAAGACGGGCGCGTCGATCCTTGATGCACTGCTCGAACATCGTTCCGAGGCGGGCCTGACCATGGTCATGGTGACGCACGACGTGCGCGTCGCGAATCGAGCCGACCGTATCGTGCGCCTCAAGGATGGCGTGGTCGTCGAAGAGGGCGTTCAGGCACCCTAGGAAAAAGACACTTCGTATCCCCGTAGGTTGATCCAAGTCGAGAGCGCGACTCGGTGATCAATCGGTAGTTCGTAGCCATCGGGGATATACACTGTGCGACCGATGATCGTCACGTGTGAAGGGATTTCAATACCTCGTGAATGTGCGAAGTCGAAGACTTCCATGATCTCCAGCTCACCAGGGGCAGTGAACCGTGTGGATGTGCGTGACAGTAGTTGCTCCAACCCGTCTAACTTAGTGGAGAGCAAGTCCAGTCGTGCTTCGGCGGGCGATGACTCTACTGGGAGATCTGCCGTCTTCTTGAGAGCGAACTGGTGCCATAGAGGATTCCTTCCTTGCGATCGCTCAATACTCTTCTTGATGTGGTCTGCGAGATTGGCGATCTCGCTCTCCAGCGTCCATGGCTCAAGCCCGGATCGGTACCTGTGATGGTTGACGATTGAGGTATCGAATGGAACGTGAGGCGTTCGTTCATCTCGGATGAGACACACCGGCTTGTTCAGAGCCGTCCGGACACCGAGTTCGAAGAAGACGTTCGGATTGAGGCGCGACATGTCACACAAGACCACTTCGCAGGCATCAATATTCTTGATTATCTCCGCATGAATCACGTCCGCACCCTCGGCGATTGGCCTTACTGCCTCCAATCCCGCTTTCTCAACAGCAGGCACAAAGAGGTGTTCAAGCACGTGCCGAAAGTGCTCGTCGTCGCCTCGATAGTCAGCCACGAACTCCTTGGGAGTTGTAATGGGCATAATGATGAAGCAGCGTTCTTTCTTGGCCATATGTGGAGTCTAACCTGATACAAGTCAGGCGCCGGCGGCGTCGCGTCCCTTCTGCGTCGTGGTGAGCCACACCTCACACTCCTGATCGCGCAGCTTTGCGAAGCCGATGCGACACAGCAGAGCTGCCGCGGCTGCCTCGGGGACGGTTCGTGCCGGGACGCCGCTGCCGATCACGCTCAGGAGTCGCGCTGCTCCATCGATCGTGCCGCCACCTGTCCTGATGCGGCGGCGCAACAGGGAAACCCCTTCGAGCACGTTGGCTGGTCCGTCGATGATTGCTGCTGCCGAGCCAGCCACGGCGTGCTTCGGACTCACGTAGAAGAAGTTCGGATTGGCGGTGCTCCATTGCGTCAGCGCCATCTGCTGTGTGGACATGGGGCCGGCGCTCGCGAGGGGGTCCACGCGCCGCCACGCACTCCAGAAGCCGATGAGTACGAAGACTCCCGCGATCGCCAACGCGATGTTCAGGCCCACGACGAACCATGACACCAGCATGATCACGCAGACGAGAACAGCGCACGTTGCCAGTCCCATGACGATCGCGATGACGCCGCGTAGCACAAGGCCACGATTCGTCGCAGCCACGGCATGACGGATCGACTTGGCGACATCGTGATCCACGTCATGCATCGTACATGTGACGGCAGCGTGCGCATGTCCCTTTGGTCGAGCTGTGGGACGTGCTCAACGATGTGCACGGAGAATCAGCGCACTGTTCTTCGCACCAAACGCAAGGCAATTAACGAGCACCGTTCGGGCGTCCGTAGTGCGGGCGACGTTCGGTGTGTAGTCGAGGTCGCACGCTGGGTCCGACTCGTGCAGATTGATGGTTGGAGGAATGAATGGCCCATCTGCGTGGAGGTCCTGATTCGTCAGGGCACCAAGCATGGCGACGACGCTCGCGGCGCCGCATGCACCTTGTGGATGGCCGATCATCGATTTGATGGAGGAACCCGCGAGCGTGGCCGCATGATGGCCGAACGCGCGCTTCATGGTGGCGGTCTCGAGGGCATCGTTGAGCTGGGT
>JBCBTA010000129.1:0-7991 GCA_039818905.1 Planctomycetota bacterium | reverse complement strand
GATGTCCTGCGTCGCCGCGGCCCGGGGCGGTTGAACATCTGGTTGCCATCGACGAGGGCCACGCGCCCGGCCTGCACCGCCTGGAGGCTCGCAAACCACGACTGCGTGCGCAGGGCCTCGGTCTCGTGGCGGGTGTGCTCGAGATCGAGGCCACAGGGGCAGACGACGAGGAAGTCGGGCTCGGAGGCGGTGAGCTGCTCGGGCGCAATGCGGGTGGATTTTCCTGCAATCCGGTGGGCGTATTGCCCACCGGCACCGGCGCCGGCGTCCTGCATGGGCTCGGTGGGGTTGAGCGGATGGGTGGCGCCGGCCCGCTCGATGAGCTGTGGCGTCCAGTGCCCGCCGATGTAGGGCGGGTCGGTCCACTCGAGGAAGGCGACGCTGGGGCGATCGGCGTAGGGGTTGACGAAGTCCGCCGCGGCGAAGAACCGCTGGCGCAGCGCGACGACGGTGTCCTGCGCATCGCGCTCCATGCCGATGGCACGTCCGATATGGATGAGGTCATCGAGCACGTGCTCAAAAGTGGTCGGATTGAGTGAGAGGACCTCGGGTGTCGGCTGCATGGCTGCCGCGGCGGCCCGTACGGTCTCCAGGTCGATGGAGCAGACATCGCACAGATCCTGCGTGATCACGAGGTCGGGGCGCAGTTCCTGCAGCCGCTCGGTATCGAGGTGGTAGAGACTCTGGCCGGACGCAAGTCGTGTCGAGACGGCTCGATCGATTTCGGCGGCCGAGGTGTATGCAGTGACCTGGGACGTGAGGGTCGGCACGTGTTGCGCGGATGGCGGGAAATCGCACTCATGCGATCGACCAACGAGAAGCGGAGCACCGCCGAGCAGGCAGAGGGATTCAGTCGCAGAGGGAAGCAGGCTGACAACACGCATCGACGGATGCTAGCGGGCGCGTCGTCAGTCTGACATCACGACGCGTGTTCGAAGGAAACCGAATGACGGGGTGGCGGGGTGGCCGATGACCCTCGTGCGCGGTCGTCGTGCGCCGAGCCTGCAAGAGGGCTCGGCAGAGAGCCGGAAGGCAAGGATGGAGCGGACCATGCGTGGTGCGAAGCGTGACGGTTTGACGGTGGGACGAGTCCTGACGTGCGTCGGTGCAGCGGTGTGTGTGCTGGCCATGTCGGCGGAGACGCTGGCCCAGGCACGCCCGGGCGAGCGGAACCAGAACGAGCGGGTTGACCCGCGGGACCAGCGGAACCGTGCCCAGCAGCCGGCGCGGCAGCCGCAGGTCCGGACGCCGGCGGCGGGTTCGGGCGAGGTGCTTCCCATCTCCGAGGTGGGTGAGAACGAGATCCTGCTGGACTTCGAGGGCGAGGTGAACCTCTCGGCCTTCGTGGACTACGTGAGCCGCGTGCTGAACATCAACATCATCGAGGACCCGCAGATCGGCGGGGAGTCGGTCCTGTTCCGGGCCCCGATGAGCATCTCCGAAGATCAGTTGGTCCCCCTGCTGCAGCGGCTGCTCGACGACGCGGGCTTCTCGCTGGTGGTGGATGACCTCGGCTTCTATCGCATCGTGGCGATGAGCGATCTTCGCCCAGACTTCGGTGAAGGCATGCTCGGCACGACGCGCGTCGTGCCGACGCCGCTGGTTCGCCCGAGCACGATTGACGAGAAGGTCAAGAGTCAGCTCGGCACGCTGGCGAGCGCCGTGCGCGTCACGCCGCTGGATGAGCTGGGCGTGCTGATCATGACGGGTCCCGCGCCGACGCTGATGACGGCGGAGGCGCTGATCAATCAGATACTCGAGCAGATCCGGGCACAGGAGCTGCACACGTTTGAACTGGAGAACGTCTCGGCGGTGTACGCACGGTCACGGCTGATCGCGCTGAACGGGCGCATTCAGACGCAGGGCGTGTCGCCCGGGACACCGGGTGGCGGCGGCGCACCGACCGAGAGCGGCAAGCAGCCGAGCGAACTGGGCAACCTGCAGGAGCGGCTGTACATCGACCAGGGCAACACGCTGCTGTTCCGCGGCTCGGACATCGAGGCGGAGGAGCTTGCCAAGCTCGTGAGCGTGGTGGATCGCATCACGCCGCTGGTCGTGCGCCGATACGTCGCCGGCAGCGTGGCGCTGCAGGCTGCGGAGGCGGGCGAGAAGATTGGCCTCGGCCCGGTGACGGTGTCGGACTCCAACACGACGACCAGCCGCGGCGGCATCTCGCGCGGCGGGGCAACCGGCGGCAGCGCGATCACCGCGGGTGAGCCGGCGGCGAGCGGTTTCACGGTGGACGTCGAGACCGGCTCGGTGATCTACCACGGCACGCCGACACAGCACTCGCGCGTCGAGGAGCTGATCGACGAGTTCAAGAAGACCGCCGTCGATGAGGTCATCGAGATCAAGACGTACAAGCTGCTGTACGCCAAGGCGACGGGCGGCGAGGGTGACGAGAAGGGCGTGGCCGAGATCCTGGAGGAGCTCATCGCTGAGCCGCAGGAGCGGACCAACAACAGTCCCTTCCTCCCGGCATCTCGGGTGCCGGGGCAGGCGGCGGGCCCGGTGCAGCCTGGCTTCGAAGGCGCCGGCGCCGATGTCGCGATGGGCCTGGAGGGCACGCAGCTCTTCGCCACGGTGGACAACACCATCATCATCGCCGACCAGACGCGCAACCAGGTCATCGTGAAGGCCCCGGCCAAGGCGCAGGCGCAGCTGGGCGAGATCATCCGTGATCTCGATCAGAAGCAGCCGCAGGTGCAGATCGAAGCTCGGATCATCTCGGTGACCACGAGCGACACCTTCAGCTGGTCGTCGGACGTGCAGCTCAATTTCGGGCAGTTCACCTTCTTCACCGGCTTCGGCGCAACGGAAGCCGGTGATGGATCGGATGCCTTCACGCCGCGGACCATTCCCGCGGGCGGCGACGGGCTGACGACGGGTGTGATGCGCAGCGAGTTCGTGCCCATCGCGATCCAGACGCTGGAGACGATCGGAAAGACGCGGACGCTCAGCACGCCGAGCATCCTTGTGAGCGACAACCAGCCCGCCAACCTGACGAGCAACCGCGAAGTGCCGTTTGCCACGCAGACGCAGAACGCCTCGACGGTCACGACGGGGCAGGGCGGCACGGCCGAGGCGGGTACCGTGCTGGAAGTCACGCCGCGAATCAGTGGTGGCGGCGATGTCACGCTGGAACTGAGCGTGGAGTTGTCCGACTTCACGGGTGCTGCCCAGAACGGTCTGCAGCCGCCGGTGCAGCGCGACAACTACAACACGATCGTGACGCTCCCGGCGGACTCGACGGTCGTCATTGGCGGATTCAAGCTGGATCGCACGTCGGAGAACGAGCGAAAGGTGCCGGTGCTCGGCAGCCTGCCGCTGATCGGCGCGCTGTTCAAGGGCGTGAACAACGACCAGACGCAGACGACGATCTACGTGTTCGTGACGCCGCGGGTCCTGACGGATCCCAACGGCACGGACCTGCTGCTGCTGACGGAAGGACCGCTGTCGGAGGCGGGCTTCGAGCCCGACGTGCCGCGGCTGCGTCCGGCGGTGATCCCGATCGCGGGGTCGCTGGGCGGCGAGCAGCGTCTGCTGCCCCGCAATGACGCCGCGTCGGCCTCGGCGGCCGAAGACGATGGGACGACCCTGGCGGGCGGCTAAAGTCTGCGAGGCAACCGGATGATCCAACAGGACGCAGGACGCATGGCAGAGGGCAACGGGAAGAGCGGCGAGTCGAAGACGTGGGATCGCGTCGCGGCGCTGTATCAGCCGCTGCCCGCCCGGGCCGAGACACTGCGGCGGGTGCCGGAGACCCCCGGCGCCGACGAAGAGCCGTGGGACGTCGTGATTTCGTCGCTGGCGACGGATGAGCATGCGGCTTTGCAGGCGATCGGCGAGCGCTTCGGCATTCCCTTCGAGTCCGAGCCCCGCGCCGAGGATTCCGCCGAAGCGTTCTACGAGCGGATCCCCCCATCTGCTGCGCGTCGGCATCTGATCGCCGGTTTGCGCCGTGAGGGTCGTCACATGATCGTGGCGACCGCTGCCCCATTGCAGCCGATGGCCTTCACCATCCTCGAGCGTTCGCTGGGCATGCCGGTGCAGTTCGTGCTGACGCCGCGCGGTGCCGTGGGCAACATTATCAACCGCGGCTACGAGCAGCGTCAGGATCTCGTCACCGAGATCGTCGAAGACATGCCGCTGGACGAGAGCGCGATGGAAAGCGTCGCCTCCTCACTCACGGGCGCCACGGATCTTCTGCAGCTTGCTCGGCAGACGCCGGTCATCCGTCTCGTGAACATGATCCTGTTCGAGGCGCTGCGCCGCCGCGCGAGTGATATTCACATCCAGCCGCGTGAGAACAGCCTGCTCATCCGATTCCGCGTAGACGGCATGTTGGTTGACGCGTTCAGCCCCCCGCTGACGCTGGCGGCGGCGATCAGTTCCCGTCTGAAGGTCATGGCGGAGTTGGACATCGCCAACCGTCACTCGCCGCAGGACGGCCAGACGACGGTGCGCGTCGGCACGCGGAAGATCGACATTCGTCTGTCGTGCATCCCGACAATCTTCGGTGAGCGCCTGGTGCTGCGTCTGCTGGACCAGAGCCAGACGCAGCTGACGCTGGACGCCGTCGGCATGACGCAGGACATGCAGTCGCAGTTGGTCGATCTGATCGCGCGGCCCAACGGCATCATCCTGGTGACGGGCCCGACCGGCTCCGGCAAGACGACGTCGCTGTACGCAGCCCTCGAGCAGATCGATCGCTTCAGCCGCAACGTGATGACGATCGAGGATCCGGTTGAGTATCACCTCGAGAATGTCGCGCAGATGCAGGTGAACCCGAAGCGCGGCGTGACGTTTGCCAGCGGGCTGCGTTCGCTGCTGCGGCAGGACCCGGACGTCATCCTCGTCGGCGAGATTCGAGACAACGAAACGGCGCAGCTCGCGGTGCAGGCGTCGCTGACGGGCCACCTTGTGCTGGCCACGCTGCACACCAACGACGCACCCAGCGCCATCTCGCGCTTGCAGGACATCGGCGTCGAGCCGTTCCTGATCAGTTCATCGCTGCTGGCGGTGATGGCGCAGCGCCTGCTGCGTCGCCGCTGCACCGTATGCAATGGAACGGGCGAGGATCCGCGCGGCGGGCGCTGCGAGACGTGTTACGGCACGGGGTATTCCGGTCGCGTGGCGATCTACGAGATCATGCGCATGAGCGACGAGCTTCGTCGCCTGGTGCTGACGACGGCCGATGCGCGGGCCCTGCGAAACCAGGCCGCCAAGGAAGGCATGCGCGGCATGATGGAAGATGGGCTCGACAAGGTCGCCCGCGGATTGACGACCGAGGAAGAGCTCAAGCGCGTGCTGGCGGAGGGTTGATTCGTGGGCGCCGCTGCCGAGCAGAGCTATGTGTTTCGCGCGATGACGCCGCAAGGCGGCACGACGTTCGGGCTTCGGGCCGCCAGCGATGAGGGCCGCTTGGCCGAGCAGCTCCGGCGCGAGAACCTGCTGCTGCTGCGGGCATGGCGGATTCCCGGCGGCGTGGGCGAGCCCTCGCGACTGCCGCTGAAGGACGAAGCGGCGCTGCACGAGCAGATTGCGGTCCTGCAGGGCCGCGGCGTGACGCTGGTCGAGGCGCTGGAGGTCAGCGCGTCGGTGGTGTCGGCCCGGTCGCGCCCCCGCGTGGAGCAGCTGCGCGAACTGGTCGCATCCGGCGCGGGGTTCGCATCGGCGTGCGAGCAGGTCGGTGGCGTGGATGACGTGACCATCGCGGTGTACCGCTCTGCGGAGGAGACGGGCGACATGGCGGGCGCCGCGCGGCGTCTGTGCGATGCGGCGCGGCGTCGGCTGGCGATCGCCGGCAAGGCGATCACGGTGCTGATCTATCCGTTGGTGGTGCTGGTGGTTGCCATCGGCCTGCTGACGGTGCTAATGACGTTCGTCGTCCCGATGGTGTCGGAGCGCATGGCGAGCATTCCCGGCATGGAACTGCCGTGGTTCAGCGCGGTGGTCTTCGCCGTGGGCGACTGGATGCGCGGCAATCTCGGCTGGATGGCCGTGGGGGTCGGTGCGGCGGTGGTGCTTGTCGTGCTCGCACGGCGGCCGGTACTCGCGCGGCTGCGAGCGCTGGCGACACATGTGCCGGTGGTGAAGTCACTGCTGCTGACGACGGAGATGACACGCTTCTTCAGCGTGATGGCGGCGATGACCAAGTCCGGCGTCACGCTGGCCGATGCGCTGGGCACCGCGACGGGCGTGATCACCGACACCAAACTTCGCTCCCAGCTGGAGAAGCTGCGTCAGGATCTGGTCGAAGGTGGCGTGCTGCGATCCCTGATCGAGAAGGTGGACGCCCTGCCACTGGCGACGCGCCGGCTGCTGATCGCGGCGGAGCGCGGCGGCGACCTGGACTCGGCCTTCGACACGCTGGCGGACGACATGGCGCAGGAGGTTGACAAGAAGGCGGCGCGACTGCTGGCGCTGCTGGAGCCGGCGGTGATCCTGATGATGTTCGCGATTATCGCTCCGGTGATCATTGCGATTGCCGTTCCGATGCTGACCATCCCAACCGATCTGGGTGGTGGCGGTACAACCGGATAGGCAGGAGAGGCCCGGCGCAGTGGCGTCTTATACTCCCGCGTGCCGGCCTGAAGGCCGGCGAACGGATTGACACAGGACTCGCGGCGATCGTGTGGCCGCGTCGGAATGAAGGTGAGACGAATGCTCAGGCAACGACGCCGCGCGCGCGCCGGCTTCACGATTCTCGAAGTGCTGATCGTTCTGGTGATCATCGGACTGATCGCCGGCATCGTCGGTCTGAACCTGGTCGGCGCCGCGGGCAAAGCACGCGTCAGCACGACACAGGCAACGATGGGCAACGTCGCCAGCGCACTGAAGATGTACAACGCGAACTACGGCACGTACCCCTCCGGCACCACCGGCGCGTTCCCGATGGAGCTGCTGCAGGAGAACCTGCTCGACGCCGATGGCGAGCCGGTGGACGCTTGGGGCCGGCCGTTCCTGTACTACTCCCCGGCGCAGGAGCATGCGTGGGAACTGGTCAGCCTCGGTGAGGATGGCCAGGAGTACACCGAGGACGACATCGTCCTGTATCCGAAGAATTGAGTGATGCCGCAGCGACGACGCACATCACGTCGCGGCATGACCTTTCTGGAGGTCGTGGTGTCGCTGACGATCGTGGTCGGCATGGCGGCGATCGTGACGGGTGCCGTCTCGATGCTGGAAGCCGCGGCGTTGCGGCAGAAGTATCGCACCGAGGCGATGGAAGTCGGCCATCGGGTGATCCTGCAGTACATCGACGACTTCGAGTGGATCAAGAATCAGAGCTCCCGCGTTGACTACAACGGCTCGATGTACGAGTTCGAGTTCGAAGAGCTCTTCCTCCGCGAGACCTCGAGCGAGGGTGGACGCATGGAGCTTCGTGCCGTGCCGGGACGAGGCGTCTCGCTCGAGGAGAAGATTCGCGGCCAGATTCACCAGTTGACGGTCGCTGTGTACCGGCTCGATGAGTACGGCGTGCGGAGCGAGCGCCCGCTCGCGGAACTGGCGCGATGGTTCAACCCCATCCGCAGAGGCGGCGAAGATGATCGCGGCCTTCGGTGGATGATGCAGCAGATGCTCGAAGCGCAGAACGGCGTCGATGCGGAGGATGACGGGTGAGCCGGGGACGCGGATTCACTGTCGTCGAGCTGCTGCTAGCCCTATCGCTCGCGGGCATGGTGATGGCGGCGGCCATCGGTGTGTACAGCATGCTGAACACTGCCGATCGCGTCAGTGAGCGGCAGATGGACGAGGACGTACAGCTCGCCGCGGCGCAGTCAGTCGTGCGCCGGGCGATGCAGTCGCTGCTTGCCGGGCAGGACACGCTGGATCCCAGCGCACTCGCAGGAAACGGCGATGCCGATGCAGCGAGCGACGGGCAGGACATCGCGACGGTGCAGGCGGTCTCGCAGACGCACGGACGCTCGATGTTCGAGATCTTCTTCGAGGAGCCGGAGCCGGGCGTGGTCACACCGTTCTGGAGT
>JBCBTA010000128.1:0-8031 GCA_039818905.1 Planctomycetota bacterium | reverse complement strand
CCTTTGCCCCCCTTGGCCAGGACAAGGCTCTGGCCCTCGTCGAGATCGCAGATGAGCGAGTCGTCGTCGTCGTTGAAGATCATCGTGCCGGGTGGCACGGTGATGGTGATGTCGTCGGCGTTGGCCCCGTGCTGGTTCTTGCCGCGACCGTCTTCGCCTCGACGCGCCTTGAAGTGGCGCTTGTAGCGGAAGTGCATCAGGGTATTCACGTTGGGGTCAGCCACCGCGATGATGTCACCACCCCGACCTCCATCACCTCCGTCGGGTCCGCCCTTGGGGATGTACTTCTCCCGCCGGAAGGACACGCAGCCGTTGCCCCCGTCGCCGGAGCGGATGTAGATCTTGGCCTGATCGATGAACACGGGTGGGCTCCAGAGGACGGAATTGGGCCAAAAGTGGTGATCATATGGACGAATTGGCCAAGAGACGATCAAATGCCGTGGCAAAATGGTTCTGGCGGCGGAGGATTGCATGCCCGAACAGCACAGACGAGGCTTCTCACTGGTCGAACTTCTGGTCGTGATCGCGGTGGTCGCGCTGCTGGTGTCGGTGCTCCTGCCCGCCCTCGGGGCCGCCAGGCGCCAGGGACAGCTGCTCCAGTCGGTGAGCAACGTCCGCCAGATCACCACGGCGGCCCTCGCCTACGCGTACGACAACAGTGACACGTGGCCGATCTGGCCCGTCTCGATCAACGAGTCGCGTGGCTGGGTGCGGTTCAACTCGTGGGACGCCTTTGGGGCCACGACCAGCGAGTACTGGGATGGCACGAGTTCGGAGCGAACCGCCGCCGAGGCGCCGCTCAACGAGTACATCTATGCCGATCTCGATCTGGACGATCCATCCGAAGACGAGCGCCTCGAACTGCCCATCTTCGAGTGCCCCGGCGACCGCGCGACGTTCCAGCGGGCCTTCTGGTCCACGGGTGTTCCGGATTACGAGCTGACCGGCTACGACGACGTGGGCACCAGCTACCACCAGAACGTCATGTGGTGGTACGCCTCGGCGGAGGCCGGCGAGCGCGAGACCGAGCGCTGGGCCCGCACCAAACGCATGTTCCGACGAGCCATGTTCCGCAAGTCATCCACCTTCGTGTGGCTGTACGATCAGAAGTTCGACATCATCGCCATCAAGGGCGATACGCTCGACGGCGATCATGGTGGAACGAACAAGGCGACAGCCGCCTTCATGGATGGACATTGCGGCTACATCAACGTGCAACCCGGCGAGGCCTACACGGACGAGTACCAGCTGCTGTTCGAACCCCCCAAGGGCCCGGTCGAGATTCCGGGGGACTAGTCATGGCACACCGGCGCGGCTTCTCTCTGATTGAGTTGCTGGTCGTCGTCGCTGTGATCGCGCTGCTGGTCTCCGTGCTCGTGCCCGCGCTGTCGTCGGCCAAACAGGCCAGCCGCCTGATGGTCTCGCTCAGCAACGTGCGGCAGATCACGGCCGGCGCCCTCACCTACACCTACGAGAATCGTGACGCGTGGCCCATCTCGCCTGGCGATGCGACCTGGCACACCCTCGGCGCCACCACGTCCAGCTTCTGGGACAACTCCGCCAACGAACGACGGGTCGATCAGAAGCATTTCAATCCGTACGTCTACCCCGACATCGACCTGCGCGACACCTCCGAGACCGAGCGGCTCGAACTGGAGCTCTTCCGGTGCCCGGGCGACGATGCGACATATCAGCGATCCTGGCTGCAAACGGGCAATCCCGCGCCCGACTACACCATCACCAGCTACGAGGACGTGGGTACGAGCTACCACGTCAATCAGGGGTACTGGTGGCTCAACCCGCCGCCCGAGGAAGCCAG
This sequence comes from Planctomycetota bacterium, assembly GCA_039818905.1. GTDB lineage: Bacteria > Planctomycetota > Phycisphaerae > Phycisphaerales > UBA1924 > JBCBTA01. Next base: position 6,212 of record JBCBTA010000128.1, on the reverse strand, counting down.
CATGCCGCCGTCCCAGCGGTGGGCGTCGGTCGAGCGCCGGACCCAGCACATGTTCCGCCGGGCCCTCCAGCGCAGGGCGTCCAACTTCGTCTGGCTCTTCGACCAGAAGTTCGACCTGCTCGTGACCTACGACCGCGAGGTTCCAGGGAACCATGGCGGGCTGAACAGGTCGGTCGCAGGCTATCTCGACGGCCACGCTTCCTATGTCAACGTCGAGCCGGGCGTCGCCGAGACGGACGAGTACCAGGTGGTCTTCAATCCCCCCGGATACGGCTCGACCGCCTCCGGCGGCAAATGACGCGACGAATCACGCCTCTCGCATATCATGCCCCCTCACCGAAGGAGGCTCGGAATGGCGAAGGTTGCGGTCGTCCTGTCTGGCTGTGGCGTCTTTGACGGCACGGAAATCCATGAGGCGGTCAGTGTGCTCGTCCATCTGTCACGGGCTGGAGCCACGTACCACTGCTTTGCGCCGGACAAGCCGCTGACCACCATCGACCACCTCAAGGGCGAACCTGCGGGTGACACGCGGAACGTCCTTGTCGAGTCCGCCCGGATCGCCCGAGGCGACATCCAGCCGCTGACCAACCTCGCGGCGGGCGACTACGACGCGGTGATCTTCCCCGGGGGCTTCGGCGCCGCCAAGAACCTCTGCGACTTCGCGAGCACCGGAGCAGACTGCACGGTGGACGCAGAAGTCGAACAGGTCATCAAGGCCTTCCACGATGCCGGCAAGCCCGTGGGCATGTGCTGCATCGCCCCGGTGATCGCGGCCCGCGTGCTTGGCACCGGGCAGGGCGGACCGGGCGTCTCCGTCACCATCGGTGCCGATGCTGGAGCCGCCGAGGCGATCGGGCAGATGGGCTCGACCAACGTCACCAAGCCTGTGACCGAGGCCCATATCGATGAACAGGCCAACCTCATCACGGCTCCTGCGTACATGTATGGCGACGCGAGTCCCCATGAGGTGTACGAGGGGATCGGGGATATGGTGGCCCAGACGCTCGGGCGCGTTGGCGCCGGGGCGGCCTGAGAAGATGTGAACGCCGGGGAGCCCCGCGCGTCCCAATACGTGCATTGAGACACGGAGCAGGCATGCCGAGAGCGGTGGACATCGGGCGAAGGGTGATGATGGGATGCGCAGCCACTGCGCTCGTCGGGCTGGCATCGTCCTGCACGACCACGCGTGAGCGGGCGCCGCGGGCCACGGAAGTGGACGTCGTGACACGCGACATCGCCCAGATCCTCACCGACACCATCGGAGCCCAGGCCCAGCTCAGCGGCATGAACCCGCAGTTGGTGTCCGGGTATGGCCTCGTCGTCGGTCTCAACGGAACGGGCTCGGGCGATGTCCCGCTGAGCATCCGCATCATGCTCGAGGAGGAGATGTCCAAGCTCGGGGTCGGCAAGGCCGGCGGTCCGCTGGAAAACGTTGCTCCCTCGCGGATGATCGACGACCTGAACACCTCGGTCGTCATGGTGCAGGCCGTCATTCCCCCCGCCGCTCCCGAAGGCACTCGATTCGACTGCAGCGTCGCCACGTTGCCCGGCTCATCCACGACCAGCCTCGAAGGCGGTCGCCTGTACACCACGGATCTGCGCCGAGGCCTCCCCGTGCCTGGTGGACCTGACACCGCTGTGGTCGCCCGGGCTTCGGGCACCCTGTTCATCAATCCATTCAATGATCCCGGCGCCGACACGGGCGCCGAGGAAGCCGGCGTCGTGCGCACACGTGGTGTGATCCTCGACGGCGGATCCGTGCTCAACGAATTCACCCCGGTGCTCGTGCTCGACAATCCCTCGCACAGTCGCGCCCGCTCGATCACCGCGGCGATCAACGCACGTTTCCCGCAGCGGACCAACCGCCTGCCGGTCGGTCGCGGCATCAACGATGAGACCATCGAGATCAACGTGCCGCTGGAGTATCGCGGTGACGTTGAGGACTTCTTCCAGATCCTGCTGCACACGCGCGTTGACCGCACGTTCCCCGAGCAGTGGGCACGGCGGTACACCGAGGCGCTCAAGGAACAGCCGCAACTCGCAGAGCCGCTGTCATGGTGCCTGCAGGCCGTCGGCAACGTGTCGCTGCCATTCATCAGGCCGATGTACGTGTATCCAGAGGTTGTGCCGCGTTTCGCTGCGTTGCAGGCCGGGGCCCGCATGGGCGACCCGACCACCAGGGCCCATCTTGAGGATCTCGTGCTCAACGGCCCGCCGGCAGTGCGCACGGATGCCATCGGTCTGCTATCGAACCTCGGTCCCGATCCACGGATCAACCAGTTCCTGCTGGACATGCTGAGCTCGCCGGATCTCGATATCCGGATCGCGGCGTACGAGGGGCTCGACCGGCGTGCCGATCCGCGCATTCAGACGTATTACGCCGAGCTGGATCGCAAGTTCCGGGTGGACCTCGTGCCCTCGGCCGAGCCGATGGTCTACTTCACCCAGAGCGGCACGCCCAAGATCGTGCTGTTCGACGATCTGACGGTGAATCAGCCCTCGTTCGTCTCAGGCTGGAACGGACGGCTGATGCTGTCGTCCGACGCATCCTCAGGACGCGTGCGGATGTTCTATCGCGATCATCGCGGCAACGAGTCGCAGGTCAACGAGCTGTCACCCCGCGTTGTGGAGATGCTGCGCTACTTCGCCCACGAGACGACCCCGGAGGAGCCAGCCCCAGGCCTCGACATGACCTACTCCGAGACGATCGGCGCCCTCCACGAGATCGTGCAGGGTGGCGCGATCGACGCCGTGTTCGTGCCCGAGACCGATCGCCTGCAACTCGAGATCCTCCGCATGGCCGATCGCGGCGAGTTCGAGATCCGACCTGAGCTCTCCGAAGAGGGTGCTCTGGATGAGGCTCCCGTCGCCGTGCTGGCGACCGGTCGGAGCGGTGATGGAGCCGACGAAGACGACCCCGAGCGGGAGGCCAGGCGCCGGAAGTACATGGTGCCCCTGAAGGAACCGCCCCCACCCCCTCCTCCCAGCGACGAGCCTGACGGGTAACCCCCGTTCAGGCAGGATCGCCGCCGTCGTGATACGCTCACGGTGTTGCGGGACGGGCCCGGCGGATCAGGCCAGGATGGCCAGAACGCTTCGCCGAAGCCTCGGGCGTGTGTCGCCCCCGTCCAGCGCGCCATCTCGAGGGCACGACGGACACGGAGGTCTATTGCCCACATGCGTCTTTCCAAGCTGACGGTCAATGGGTTCAAGTCCTTCGCCGACAAGACGGCGTTTCCGTTTGATGCGCCGATCACGGGCGTGGTCGGACCGAACGGGTGCGGTAAGAGCAACATCGTTGACGCCGTGAAGTGGGTGCTGGGCGAACGCTCGGCCAAGTCGCTGCGCGGCAAGGAGATGGCCGACGTCATCTTCGCAGGCAGCGCCGGCCGCTCCCCCTCGGGCATGGCCAGCGTCACGCTGACCTTCGACAACCCGCTGCTCTCGAGCGCACAGGTCGAGCGGATGCAGAAGGAAGCCTCCGACGGCCTGACCGAGGCGGACACCGAGCCCGATGAAGCCGCCGGTGAGCTGGGGCTGGTGCGCGGCTCGGATCGCACGCGCTTCCTCCCGATCGACACCGAGACGGTTGACATCGAGCGGCGGCTGTATCGCGATGGTACGTCGCAGTACCTGATCAACGGTCGGCGAGCACGGCTGCGCGACATTCGCGACTTGTTCCTGGACACCGGCGTCGGCGCACATGCCTACTCGATCATCGAGCAGGGCAAGGTGGACGCCATGCTGTTGTCCAACCCCGTCGAGCGGCGCATCTTCTTCGAGGAGGCGGCGGGTGTCTCACGCTTCAAGGCGCGTCGTATCGAGGCGCAGCGCAAGCTGGAGCGCGCAGAGAACAACCTCGTGCGCGCACGTGAGAAGCTGGAGTCAACGGAACGCCGTCTGCGGCTCGTCCGTGGCCAGGCGACCAAGGCCCGCAAGTTCAAGGATCTTGACGTGCGCCATCGCGCGCTGCGTCTCGCGCTTGCGTTCGAGCAATACCACCAGCTCGACGAGCGCCTCAATGGCCTGACATCGCGCATCCAGTCGCTCGAAGCCGATCGCACCGCCGCGATGGCGGAGGTGGAGTCGCTCGAGACCGACAAGCAGACCGCGGAACTGGAGCGGCATGAGCTCACCGAGGAGCGTCAGGCATGCGAACGCCGCTGCACCGGCGCAGAACACCGCGCCCAGACGGCCCGGCAGCGTTCCGAGATGGCCGAGCGTGCCCTGAGCGACGGCAGCCATCAGATCGATCTGGAGCAGCAGCGCCTTGCCTCGCTGGAGGAGCGGGCGACGTCGCTGGAAGAGGATGCACAGCGGCAGAACGACGAGGCGGAGCGGCTGACGCAGTCGGTCGCTGCAGCGGAGCGCACGTTGCAGGAAGCGGCAGCCTCGCGCGAACGCGTCCAGGCCGATCTCGCAACGCTCCGGCATGACCACTCCGAGAAGCGAGCCGCGGTGGCGAGCATCGATCGCGAACGCATCGCCCTGGAAGCGCGTTCGGACGCTGATGAGCAGCGTGTTCGGACGATGCGCGAGCGGGCCGAGCAGCTTCGCACCAAGGTCGCCGAGGCGGAGCGGGCCGGGACAGACACCAGATCCCGGATTGAGACGCTCGAAGGTGAGATCACAACGCGAAGCGAGCGCATCGAAGGCCTCGAAGCCGAACTGTCCGAGATGATGACCTCGGCGTCATCTTTGTCGGATGAGCAGCGCACCGTCACCGAGCGACTGAACGACCTTGAGCAGCAGGAAGCCCGGCTGGACAGCCGACGCGCCACGCTCGAGGAGATGATCGAGTCTCGCGTCGGCCTCAGCGATGCCGCCCGCATGTCGCTGGAGCGTGGCGACGCAGACCGAGCAGCCGGGCGCACCTCGGTGTTCACCAAGATCGAGTCGCCCTTGGCGGATCTCATCGACGTCGAGGCTCCAGACGCACCACCCGTCGAGGCAGCTCTGGGTCAGAACCTGCAGGGACTGGTTATCGACTCGCTGAGCACTGTGTGCGATTCGAAGGAGCTTGAGGAGCTCAAGGGACGCGTGGTCTTCGTGCCTCGCCAAACGCCTTCCTCGACCTCACCCACACTGCACATCACCATCCCGGGCGCGACGCCGCTCGCGGACCTGGTGCGTTGCGCACCACAGGATCGCGCGCTGGTCACGCGGCTGCTCGGTGCGACGTATCTCGTCCCGTCACTTGAGTCGGCGATGATGCTCGCGGGCGGCCCGCTCAGCAGCCAGCCGGTGCGCTTCGTGACCCGCAGCGGGGAGGTCATCGAGTCCGATGGGCGCATCGTGGCCGGCCCGCTCGGCGCGACCGACGAGGGCGCCGGCCTGCTGCAGCGCTCCGGCGAACTCCACGCGCTTGAGAAGCGCATCGCAGAGGTTCATGTGCGTATCGAGGCCGAGCGCACGTCGGTCCAGAGTCTCGGCGATCGCGCCCGCGAACTGAACGACGCCCTGTCGGCTCGGCGCGTCGCGCTTGCGACCGAACAGCGGGCCCTCGTTGGTGAGGAAGCCGCACGCGACCGCCTGCTGGCCGATCGCGATCGCATCGCGCGCGAGCTGTCCACTTCGACGGAAGAGTCGCAGCAGGTGACCGAGCGCATCGCTTCCACCGAAGTGGAGCGGCGCGACGTGACGGACCGCATCGAGAAGCTGCGCCGGCTGCACGACGAGCAGGCTGGTGTCGCGGCGGATCTCGAGCGCGAGATCGATCGGGCGTCACAGTCACTCGATCGCACCAACGACCGCCTGACGTCCGCCCGCGTCGAGACGAGTCAGCTTGGTGAGCAGGCCGCCGCGGCCCAGCGAGAGCTCCGTCGCCTCACGCAGGCACGTGAGGATGCCGAGCGCGAGCGCGAACATCTCGCATCCCACCTGCAGCAGCAGGAAGCGAAGCTGGCCCATCATCGTCAGACGATTGACGAAGCGAACCAAGAGGCCGAAGAGGCCGCACACGAGGCGGCGACCGCTCGCGAGAGCCTCGTCGGGCTCGACGGCAAGGTCGAGGAGGCTGCCGCGCGGACGCAGGAGCTCGGCGAACGACTTCTTCAGTCGCGTCAGCGCTCCTCGCTCATCGAGCGCGACTGGAGCAGCCTGGAGATGTCCAAGCGCGAGCTTGAGGTCCGACGCGAAGGGTTGGAGGAGCGGGCCAACACCGAGCTGTCTCTCGACCTGACGTGGGAGTTCCCCGAATACCGCGCGATGAT
>JBCBTA010000127.1:0-8035 GCA_039818905.1 Planctomycetota bacterium | reverse complement strand
GACATCCTTGCGGGTCGCCGCGACGACCAGCGTATTCGTCAGTGGCTCGGCAGAGATCGTGACAACCTCCGCATCCTGGACCAGGACCGACGGCGCTTCACGCTCATTGCTGTTGTCGTTCTGCCGGCGCCGCTGCTCATCGACCCGTCGCCGCAGCGGCGCATCAAAGGCAGCTTGCAATGCCTCGGCGAGAGATGTCGCGTCGGCATGCTCCAGCGGGATGACCTCCAGATGACGAGACGCGTCGTACTCCTCGGCATCCAGCTTCGAGATCAGCTCACGGATACCCGGCCACTCATCCGGCTCGGCGGAGACCACAAGGGAGTTCGTCGCAGGATCGGCAACAACGGACACGTTCAGTGCACCCGGCGTCTCCGCTGCAGACGCGAACCTGCCGTAGAACACGCTGAGGGCGTCGCGCACCTGCTCTGACTCGGCAAACTCCAGCGAGACGAACTCCGTCACGCGCTCGTTGCGCGATGGCACGTCGATCTCACCGAGGATGCGCTCGATCTCCGCCAACTGCTCCGCTGTCGCAGAGACGATCAGCGTGTTGTCACGACGGGAACTCGTGATGACGGGCTGTGGCTCGTCTCGGGCGATACGCCGACGGGCCAGCAGGCTCCGCAACGTGGACTGCACGTCACTCGCGACCACATTCTCCAGCGTGAAGACCCGGTACGACAACTCACGGACCGCAGGCTGCGCGTCAAGACCACCGATCAACTCGGCGATCAGGCCCATGGATGCATCGTCTGCCGTCACCAGCAGCGAGTTGGATCGCAGATCAGGTGTCACGGTCGCAACAACTTCGATCTCGCCACCGGATGCATCAACAAACTTGCGTACGCGCCCCTGCAGATCTCCCGCTCTGCCACGTGCGTCGCTCGAAAGGTCGAGAGCCGCGCGAAGTGTCTCGGCGACTTCCGGCGCACGCGCGGACTCGAGGGCGAACGTCTGAATCCGAACGACATCGCCCGACGGCGGAGCATCCATCCGCTCGATCAACGCCTCGATCTCGGCCAACCGCTCCTGTGGGGCGGTCACGACGACCGAGTTGGTCCGGACGTCTGGCACCGCCGTGACGCGCGAGTCGGAGCGGGCGCGACGCGGGAAGAGATCGCCGATGGCTCGCGCAAGCTCGCGCGACTCGGCGTGCTCCAGGGCATAAATCTCGATCGACTGACTCTCGCTCATGTCGGGTCGATCAAGCTTCGCCGCGACGTCGAACGCAAGCGGCATCTCCGATTCCGGCGCCGTGATGATCAGTGCGTTGCCATCACTGGAACCGATGACCGAGACGGCCGGACGATTGAGGCCGTTGAGCCGGGCCCGATCCTGGAAGAACCGTCGCATGCTGCGCTCGACCCGCTGCGCATCGGCATACGTGAGTGAGACCGTCTCGACGAGCACGTTGGCGTCCGGCGAGGCTTCGTCCAGGCGTGCGACGAACGCCTCAACGTCGTCCAGCACACTCTCCGGACCGACGGCAATCAGGTTGCCCGATCGGGTATCAACCTCGAACCGCGGCTGCGACGGATCGGCAGGTTCCCACCAACGCCGGGCCTGATTCGGATCGGCGAACGCCTGTTCGGCCGCGCGCCGGACAATGTTCGGATCCGCACTTTCCAGTGGGATGATCCGAGCGGTGATCTGCGCCGACTCCTCGCGGGCCGTGTCCAACGCAGCCACGATGCCAGCGATGGTGTCGAAGGACTCGCCCTGCCCGAGCACGACAATGGAGTTGGACCGCGTATGACCTTCCAGGAGAATCTTGTCGCCAGAGCCGCCGCCACGGCTGTTCCACCAGGGCGAACTCATCCACTGCAACTCACCGGCAAGTCGCTGCAACGTGTCAAGCACGTCACCCACTCGGGCGTTGGCCAGTGGAATGACGCGGAATCGCAGATCGCGAGCCTCCGCAGGGGCGTCGAATGTGGAAACAAGATCACGAACCTGCTCCAGATCCTCCTCGCCCGCCGCGACCAGCACGGTCGATGTCCGGCGGTCACCCACAATGGCGACCCGTCGCTGCTGACGCTGGCGCCCCGGCAACGTTGACGCCCGAGCCCTGTCATCGAAGAACTGCTGCAGGGCGGAAGCCACTGCCGCGGCGTCGGCGCGTTCAAGCTTGATCGGAGTGATGGGGAGCTCGCCAACCTCCGCGCGGTCCACCTCGGCCACGACGCCGAGGATCTCCGCCATCTCCTCCTCGGGCGCGCGGACCATCAGGAGGCCGAGAGAGTTCTCGCCGTAGATCGAGATGCGTGCGCGGCGAGCCCGATCGCCGGCAATCAGCACGCGATCGAGGATGCGGGCCACATTGCTCGGCATCGCAGTCGCCAGCGGGATCACGGCGAGTTCACGCTCATCGCCGGTCTCCTCGACGCGCTTGTCCAATGCCCCGACGAGTCCACCGATGAATGCGAAGTCCGTGTCATTCGCGGCGACGACGAGTGTCTGACTGCCCTGATCCGGGATGACGGAGACTGCCCCCGTCATGCCACTCGGATTGGACGCACTGACGCGACCCATCTGCCGCAATGTGCGATTCACGATGCTCGCGATCGTGTTGGCGTTCGTGCCGCGCGACAACTCCACGATGCGCACACGTCCGGGCTCCGGCGGAAGCTGGTCCTGCAACTGCTGCGCGAGCGCCGCGATGCGCTCGGTCGCGACCGTGGATCCCATCACGATGAGCGTATTGGTCGCTGCATCAACCGCGATCGTGACCTCACTCGAGGGCGGCTGCGCCGGCCCCACGGCATCGCTCACCTCCTCCAGCGACTCCAGCGGCTGTGGCGCCTGCTCGGCCGCGGCCAGCACCGTCTGCGTGTACCCGAGAATCAGCTTGAGGCGTCGCGGGAGCAGAAGCTTGCCGCGCGACTCGGCCGGCCCCTGCGGCTCCACATCCGGCACCTCCTGCTCCGCCCCTGAACCATCCTGCAACAGTTCATCAGCCCGGAGCACTTCAACCGCAACTCCCCCCTGCCGCTCCAGCAGCCGCCGGATCGTCGAAGCCATCTCGGAAGCATCCGAGCGGGAGCGATCGATGGGAATCATGCGCATCTGCCGCGTCGATGTCAGAGCCGCGGCATCCACACGGCGCACCACAGCGTCGATCTCGACGAGCTGCGCAGGTGTGGCTCGGACGATCAATGAGTTGGCAGTGTCATCGACACGAATCACCGGCTCCGGCCCGGTTGACGCGGGATCATCCGTGAAGATCGCACGGATCGTCTCCGCCATCGAGGTTGCCCGCGCGTTCGTGAGCGGGATGACGCGAACGGGGCGACCACTGCCCGCCATCGCGGCACCCGCTTCGATGTCCAGTTCCCGAATGATCTCCTCTGCGACTGCCAACATCTGGGGCGGCGCCGTCACGATCACCGCGTTGATGCGGGCCTCGGCGGCAACACGAACAGGAGTCTCGTCATCCACCTCCATGCGACGGACAATCATGTTCCATCGCAACCAGTCGCTGATCTGTTGACCGGCAAGCAGACGCTCCACGATCGGCGCGATCTGCTCGGCCCGGGCATGCTGCAGCCGAACGGTGCGCACATCCACGCTCTGCACGCGCGCGGGCCGATCCAGGGCGTCTACGAGTTCGACAATGCGTGCGATATCGCCTTCTGATCCCGAAACGACCAATGCGTTGCTGCCGCCCGCCGCGGTAATCCGGACCTCGCGACCGCTGGGCAAGGCAGCACCACGCAGCGTCTGCTGAAGTGATGCCGCCGTCGCCGGCGCATCGGTGAACTCCAGGGGCAGGATGCGAACAACGTCACGATCCACCGCGGCCTCCGGCGCGTCCAGACGAGCAACGAGCTCGCGGGCCGTGTCCACAAGCTGCGGCGGAACGGTCAGAATCAGCGTGTTGGTCGCTTCATCCGACGCGACATCGAGGCGCGTCTGCTCTCGGTCGAGCCCCTCGCGCTGCGCGATGTCAGACCACCGAGCATCGAGAACGCGCTGGACAAGCGGGGTGACCCGATCAACGCGTGCGTGTGCGAGACCCAGGTAGAGAAGCTCGGACTCCGGCGACTGCATGCTGCCGTCAAGCTGCTCAAGCACGCTCTCGATCTGGGCGAACGCCTCTTCCGGCCCACTCACGATCAGCGTGCGGCTGGCCGGCTCCGTCTCGATCGTGATGGGCACCCGCGGCTTGCCCGGCTGGGCCGGCCCCGACAGTGCGCCGCGCTGCGCGAGCGACCGCATGGTTCGAGCCACGGCATCCAGCTCCGCCTGCTCGACGCGGTACGTTCGCAGCTCGGCCCGAGGTGGCACCTCGACCCGGTCCAGCTTGTCCACCAACGCCTTGAACGCAGGCATGCGCTCGGCCGGCGCATCCACGATGAGCGAGTTGCTCGCGACGTCCGCACTGACATTGATTTCGCGCGGCTCGCGGGCCCATGGCATCGGACGTCCGCGACGATCCATCGGTGCCGGCGGCTCGGGATACAGACGCTCCAGTGCGAGCGCCACGTCCTGCGCCTTCGCGACCGCAAGCGGGAAGATCTCCGTGATCCGCTCCGCCTCGGTGGTCGGCGTGTTGAGTTCATCGACGAACGACTTGATCTCGTCATACAGCTCCGGGTGGGCAGAGACGATCAGGGTGTTGGTCGCCGTATCCGCGCGAATGTCAACCGGCTTCTCGCTTCGCTGCTCCTGCGGGCGGCGCCGATACTGATCCGTCAGCACCCGGGCCACCGCCTGCGCATCGGCGGTGCGGACCTGCAGCAGCTTCAGCGGCGGGAGATCCGCCGGCTCAAGAACGTCCAATCGGCGGATCATTGACTCGATGGCCGCCTGCCTGGATGGCGGCGCCGTCACCAGCACCGAATTCGTCCGGTCGATCGGCTTGACGATGACCGCCCCGCCCTCAGCCAACTCCGGTGACTGCGCCACCAGCAGCCGCACGTCCTCGATGATGGTGGCGGCGCGAGCGGCTCGGAGGTCCACCAGACGGGTCGTCGCCCGCTCGGGGACATCGCACGCCGCGACCAGTTCCCGCACCGCCCGAACGGCGTCCGCATCACCCGAGAGCACCACCGCCGCCCGACTCGGCAGCGGGGCGATCCGAACGGTGCGCTTCTGCCGCTCACTGGCGAGCGACCGGACGGCCTCGACGCATCGCTCGGGTGTGATGTGCTCCAGATCAACCACAACCGCGCGGGCCGCCTCGCCGGCGAGCGAGCCGCCTTCGAGTTCAGCGAGCAGCCGCCCGACGCGATCGATCTCCGCCTCCGGTCCGATCACGGCGAGCTTGCCCGCGGGCTCGAGCGGCACAAGCGTCGGCTGACGCTCCTGTGGTGTTGCGACATACATCGCGCGGACGATGCGAGCCGCCTCCTCAGGGCGCATCGTCTCGATCGGGAATGCCGTCAACTCCTGCCCACCGCGAGCTGGAACATCGAGCAGGCGCACGAGCGACTCGACGGTACTCAGCCGTCCACTGGGACCGAGCGCGATGACCGAGTTGGTGCGCTCATCGGCTTCGAGACGGATACCGGCAAGGTCTTCCTCTTCAACCGTGTTGCGGTTGCCCTGCTTGTCGATGACGACGGTGACCTTCTTCTCCGCGACGAGCACGTTGAGACTCGTCACCGCGTCCGCCGCGCGAATGTGCGCCAGCGGGAAGACCTTGATGGACTCCTCGAAGGCCGGACGCATGTCGAGCGATGCGAGCATCGCGCCGATGCGCCGACACTGCGCCGCCGTCTCCGTCACGATCACCGCGTTCTGCATCGGCAGCGCGACGATGGAGCCGTACCCCGCCACGAGCGCGCCGAACTGCTCGGCGATCTGCGCAGCCGACGCGTTCTCCAGCGCGTAGACCACACTGATGACCTGCTCGTCCGTCACGTCCGCCGGTATCACTCCATCCGGGAACGTGGGCACGGCCTCGGCCTTCATGTTGTCGAGCTTCTGCAGGTACAGAAACTCGGCATCACGACGAAGCATCACGCCGCGCGTCTGCAGGATTGTGTTCAGGACGCGCAGTGACTCATCCAGGTCGTACGCATCGGCGGAGAGAAAGGTCACGTTGCCCTGCGGCGCATCGACCTCACGGATGACCGGAAGACCGCTCTCGCGCGCAAAGAAATCGACAACCTCATCGATCGTGGCGTTCTTGAAGCTGAACTGAATGGAGGGGGTGGCCTCGTCCTGTGCAACGCCTCGTGGCGAACACAAAACGAAGACAAGCATCGACATGAACACGCACGCGACGGCTCGCCGGCTTGTCATCCGGGCATCCTCCCTGATCGCCATCTACCCGCCGCGCATCCTTCGCGGCTCATTCAGAGTCTACCGCGCGGAGGCTGGTGTGTCCCGGCGCGACAATCGGTCCCCCGGCCGCACCAGGAATCGCTGCTCCTTCCACAGGATGACCGCCCCACCCTCGACCAGCGATTCGAAGGTGCAATCCCCGAGTTTTTCGCCTGATTGCAGCACGCGACGATCGCCGCCATCGGCCACGAGCCACAGTTCGGCCCCTCCTCCTCCACGGGCGAATCCGGTGACCCGCCAGCGGTCCTCCTCCGGACGCGCGGCTGGCTTGGGCTTCGGCTTCGCCCTTGCCTTGGGCGTCGGCTCCGCAGCAACAACCGGTTGCGGCGGAGGCGCAAAGACATTCGCGATGCGCGCGATCCGAGCGCTGACGTTTCCGTCATCACCGACCAGTTCCGGAGGGCCGTCGCTTGGAAGATCGGGGAAGTAGATCGTCTCGATTCCCAGACGCATGCGCACGACATTGGGGCCATCGGGCGCGAGGGTTACGGCATGCGATCTGCATGGCCACGACTGCGCCTGCATGAGCCCGATCGCTCGCGCGCACTGCTCGTACGTCCCGCTCGCCTCCAACGTCCCGGCGACGACCACGAAGTCGATCGACTCCCGCGTCGCCTTGTCATTGATCTCACGTGCACCGCGTGAGTCAGTTGCAGGGTTGCGCGGCGCTTCTGCGATGCGCGAGTCAACCGACTCCACGCGCAGACCGGCCCGCTCAGCGACATCGCTCATCGCCAGGCGCAGCTGATGCAGCGCCGACTCCGCATCTTTCCCAAGACTGCTGTCGGCAACCGCTCGCAGTTCGCGCGCCGCCCGACTGAGTGTTGATGTATCCCGCTGCAGCTTCGCAATCTCGAGTTGCCGATCGCTGATGGCCGCCCGCGCATCTGCGATCGGTGACGCGAACTTGGACCGGTACGTCCACCACCCACCCGCGCACACGAGCAGACCAAAGAGCGCCAGCGCCATGATGCGGGCACGGCTCGTCATTTGTCACCCGCTTCCGACGTGCTGAGGCGCAGCGTGAACGCGTGCGGGTAGCGCTGATCGTTGGTGGTCTTGCCGTCCGCGCCGACCGGTGCGACGGTGTAGACATCACTCTCGACGAACGCGCCGCGCCCTGCATCGGCCGCGTCCCGATCGCGGGCCCGACCCGCAACCGTCAGAACAACACCGACATCGAACTGCCAGTGCTTCTCGTCGTACGCCATGCGCCGTCGCGGTGCTCGGTAGTCCAACGTCGTGCGCGCGCTGCCGTCGATGCGATTGAGCAGAACGGCTTCACGTGATGGCATGGCGCTGCTGAGGCGTTCCAGATGCAGCGTCCAGTCCGTGCCACCCTGCATCCAACGCTCCGCGTGCGCGAGGCGAGCTGCATCGCGGAGAGCCCGCGAACGATCAGCCGCCGCGTCATCACGATGACCGTCGAGGATCTCGAGTTGCTCGCGGAGCGAGGACAGCTCCCGATTTGCCAAGGTGAGTCCGCCGCCCACCAGCAGCACCACACCCAGCAAGGCTGCCATGGCGAGCTGCCGCACCCGGGCCGTGCGGTCCGGCGCACGCTTCGGGGACGCCAGATCGAAGGGATCCTGGTCCGTTGCCAGCAAGAGTCCAGCCAGCCGCACCCCCTCGCCGGGCAACACCTCCGGGGCGTCCGGCTCGAAGACCGCGGCGATGTCCGACGCACGCGTTGCGACGGCACAGGGCAGATCGACCGCGGTGGCGCACGATTCCGCTGCGG
>JBCBTA010000126.1:0-8047 GCA_039818905.1 Planctomycetota bacterium | reverse complement strand
GTGGTGCACGCGTCGGATCCGTTCGCCGTCAAGCCGATCGACCTGCCATCGATGCGCGGCGGCGGTGACGACGTCGTGATGGAGCCGCAGGAAGCGCCGCAGGAGGTCCCGCAGTACGAGCCGCAGCCGCGGCCGCAGCCTGTGGGCGCCGCAGCGGCGCAGGCAGGACCGCCACCTGCTGCTCCTTCGCCGCAGCCCGCCGGCGGACGGACGCGTCCGCGCCTGGCACTGACGGACTGGGTCACGGGGCGCTACCGCGTCGTCGGTCAGGCCGCGGCTGCAGCAGCTGTCGGCGCCGCCGAAGCGGGCGCCGCAGTCTCAGCGCGCCGGACGCCGCGTCCCGGACGCGCTGCCCACAAGGTGCCTCCGGCAGGTGGCACGCGTCCCCGCGCGTCCGAGCAGCGGGCATCGGCCCAGGCACGGGCCAAGGCCGCGCGCAAGCGGGCCCAGCAGCGCATCCGCTCCCATCGGGGCAAGTTCGACAGCGGTATCAACGGCGGCGTCGTGTTCGCCGTCGTCGTGCTGCTGGCCGGCGTGGTCGCCGGGTTCACGCTGCTGAATGGGCGTACCGTGCAGACGGTGCAGAGCAGCGCGGTCGTGACGCACTACGGCACGCCACTGGACCTGCATGTCACCGATCCCACATCGGACTGGGTCTTCGAGCTGTTCCCCGGAGAGGATGCGCCCGGACAGTTCCTGGTCCGCATCAAGGATGCCGATGAGGTGGTGCACACGGAGGAGGTCGCCGCCTCTGACTTCGGCCCTCGGCTGTTCGGGGCCGATGCCGGCCCGCTGCTGGTGGTGGGGCCTCCGGACCGTCTGGCCTTTGCGTCCCAGCTGCTGGAGGGCGAAGGCGTGGAACTGGTCTCCCGCGAGACGGAGCAGGGGCGCGAGCTGGAGGCGGAGGCTCGGATCCTGCTCGGGACGGTCCGCGATGCCGATCCTGAGACGGTCGCCTCCATGCGTGCGTGGCTGTCGGCCTCGGAGGCGACGCCGGGATCCATGCTCTGGTTCAGCCCGGACGAGCGCTGGCATCTGATCACCACGCGGCCCATGCCGACGACGATTCCCTCTCTGGCGACCGATCGCGTCCGATAGCGCTTGACCTCGATTCCGAAGCCGTCCTACGGTGTCGCCCCCTGTCATCCGATAGGAGGAGCGGCAAGAGAACCCCGTGGGAGGCGACGAAAGCGATGACGACGATCAAGTCCACCAACATTCACTGGCACGAGGGCAACATCACGCGCGACGAGCGCTGGAAGGCCCTGAACTGCACCGGCTGCACCATGTGGTTCACCGGTCTCTCCGCGTCCGGCAAGAGCACGATCGCCTGTGCCCTCGAGCAGGTGCTCGTGGACCAGGGCGTCAACTGCTACCGCCTCGACGGCGACAACGTCCGGATGGGCCTGAACTCGAACCTGGGTTTCAGCGCCGAGGATCGCGAGGAGAACATCCGTCGCATCGGCGAGGTCGCCAAGCTGTTCGCCGACAGCGGTTCGGTCACGCTCTCGAGCTTCATCAGCCCGTACACCGCTGATCGCGATCGTGCCCGCAAGGCGCACGACGATGGCGAGGTGCAGTTCTTCGAGGTCTTCGTTGATACGCCCATCGAGGTGTGCGAGGAGCGCGATCCGAAGGGCCTGTACAAGAAGGCGCGTGCCGGCGAGATCAAGGGATTCACCGGCATCGACGATCCGTACGAGGCTCCGACCAGCGCGGAGCTGGTGCTCAAGCCCGCCGAGCAGTCCCTCGAGGAGTGCGTGCAGGCGTGCATCGAGTTCCTCGTTGCCAAGGGCATCGTCAAGGGCTGAGCCGGGCTCCTGCCCGACCCTGGAAACGAAGCGTTGACGCACACTTTGCGGTAGTGTGTGGGGCTGTCTGATGCGCTGCTGCGCGGGAGGCGACCGGTGTCTGACCTGACCAAGCGAATGGAAGCGGCACGGTTCGCCGTGGCCGAGGCGTGCAAGGTGTGTCGCCAGGTGCAGTCCGAACTCGAACGAGTTCGCTCGCACTGCAAGGATGACAAGAGCCCCGTCACCGTGGCGGACTTCGCGTCGCAGGCGGTGATCGCCCGTGCCCTCAGCGAGGAGCTCGGGCAGGTCACGCTCGTGGCGGAGGAGGCCTCGGACGTGCTGCGTGAGCAGATCGCCGAAGGTAACCCCACCCTCGCCGACGCCGTGCTCGAGGCTGCCAGCATCGTCTGGCCCACGGCGACTCGCGACGAAGTGCTCGATGCCATCGACATCGGCGGGGCCGACCCGCCGACCGACACCCTGCACGGCTTCTGGACGCTCGACCCGATTGACGGCACCAAGGGCTTCCTGCGCGGCGGGCAGTACGCTGTGTCCCTCGCGTGGGTCGAGGCGGGCTCGCCTGTCATCGGCGTGCTCGGCTGTCCCAACCTCTCACGCGACTTCGGCCGCCCCTTCGACGATCCGGATCCGCACGGCTCCTTGTACATCGCAGTCGCTGGTGAGGGCGTCTGGGAGGTCGCAGCCGACGACATCGATGGTGAGGGCACCAAGGTCCTTCGCCTCGAGAAGGCAGAGGGTGAAGCCATCCGCATGTGCGAGTCGGTCGAGTCCGGCCACACCAGCCACGGCACATCGCATCAGGTCCTGGAGATGCTGGGCGAGGCGGCCGAGCCGGCCCGCCTGGACAGCCAGGCCAAGTACGCCGTGGTCGCACGGGGACAGGCCGACCTGTACCTGCGTCTGCCCCGCCCGCCCAAGCCGGGCAAGGCACCCTATGTCGAGCGGATCTGGGACCACGCGGCTGGATCGCTGGTGGCTCGGGAGGCCGGCTGTGCCGTGACCGACGTCCACGGACGAGACCTGGACTTCTCGCACGGACGTGGCCTGGAGAAGAACTCCGGCGTCGTCGTCGGCCCGACCGTGCTGCACGGCAATGCGATTCGGGCGATCGAGCAGGTGACGTCCGCCAATGCGGGCTGAGTCGCGCTCGTCGCAGGTGCGCTGCAAGGCCTCGGCCTGATCGGACGATGGAAGGACGTGGCCGGCCACTGCCGCCGGCACAGAGGAGCCTTCGTTGCCCGAGCAATGGGAAGCCTGGTTTACCGGAGCGACGATCGTCACCATGATCGGCGCGATCGCCTTCGGGCGAGCCCAGGCGGACATCATCGTCGTGGGAGCCCTGATGCTGTTGCTGGTGGCCGGGGTGATCAGCCCCACCGATGCCGCGGCTGGCTTCGGCAACACCACGGTGCTGACCATCGCCTTCCTGTACATCGTCGCCGCCGGCCTCAAGGAGACCGGCGCGATCGGCTACATGAGCAACCGGATCCTGGGCCGCCCCCAGACTGCGTTCCAGGCCCAGAGTAGGCTGGTCCTGCCCATTGCCTTCACCTCCGCGTTTGCCAACAACACGCCCATCGTGGCCAGCTTCCTGCCGGTGCTGTCGGCGCTGTCGCGGCGGACGGGCATCCCCGTCGGCAAGCTGTTCATGCCCTTGTCATTCGCCGCGATCCTCGGTGGACTCTGCACGCTCATTGGCACCGCGACCACGCTGATCGTGAAGGGACAGCTCGAAGACTTCCAGCGCATGCATGCCGACACGATCAGCGAACCCGAGACCTTCGACTTCTTCACGATCACGCCGGTCGGCCTGCCCGTCGCCCTCGTCGGCCTGACGTACATCCTGCTCTTTGGTCGTCTCCTGCTGCCGGGCAATCGCACCTCGAAGGACAGCGAAGAGGTCGTGCGGCAGTACATGGCTGCGCTGCGTGTCGAGGAAGACGCCGCGATCGTCGGCAAGACGATCGAGCAGGCGGACCTGCGCCACCTTCCCGGTCTGTTTCTCAGCCGTATCGACCGGGGCGACGAGACGATCATCGCGGTGGAGCCGGACACGGCCCTGCGGGCCGGGGACGTGCTCGTCTTCGTCGGGCAGCTCTCGTCGCTCGTCGATCTGCGCCAGCGGCGCGGCCTCGTCCCGGCGTCGGACGATGCGGATCCGGCCCAGGCGCCGTCGCCTGGATACCGCCCGGACCTGCGCTTGATCGAGGCGGTGGTGTCGAGCAACTCGCCGCTCGTCGGTCGGACTGTGCGCGATGCGGGCATCCGGACGCGCTACAGCGCCGTCGTCGTGGCGGTGCAGCGCCTTGGACACCAGCTTCGCGGCAAGATCGGTGACATCGTGCTCCGTCCTGGTGACACGCTGCTCCTCGAGACAAACAAGGGGTTCTCCGAGCGCTTCCGCAGCTCCTCGGAGTTCTATCTGGTCAGCGAGACCGCCCAGAACGCGGCGCCGCGTCACGAGAAGGCCCTGATGGCCATCGGCATCGTGACGCTCTTCGTCATCCTGCTCGGGACGGGCATCCTCGAACCGATGGCGGCGGCGATGCTCGCGGCGGGATTGATGGTGCTCACGCGCTGCTGCCGCGGACCGCAGGCCCGCCGCAGCATCGACTGGACTGTCCTGGCCGTCATCGGAGCCGCGATGGGCATCGGGCGGGCCGTGGATCAGAGTGGGCTCGGCACGATGATCGCCGAACCACTGGCGCAGTGGGCCCCATCGCTCGGTGCCGTGGGCATGCTCATTGTCATCTACATGATGACGAACATCTTCACGACCTTCATGACGCACAGCGCCGCTGCTGCGCTGGTGTGTCCAATCGCCTTCCAGTTCGCCCTGGCGGCGGACTTCCCGCTGCTTCCGGTCGGTCTGTGCATCGCCATCGCGGCGTCAGCGGAGTTCACCACGCCCATCGGCTACCAGACCAACCTCATGGTGATGGGCCCGGGCAACTACCGCTTCCTCGACTACGCGCGATTCGGCGGTCCGCTGACGATCATTTCCGCGATCGTGGCCATCACGTCCATCTCGCTGATCGCGATGTAAGCAATCCTGTTTGCATTGTGTTTGGTTTGGCAGCCGCGCATACCGCGTTGGTTCATGTCTCATGAGGGTTCTCGGACCCTTGCGCTAAACTTTGGAGAGCGTCAAGTGGGGTGGGACGATAAGATGGACAAGCAGATCTCTCTCTCCTCCAGCGGGGCGCCGTTTCGCGATGGCGCCCTGCTTTGTTTTTGGTCCCCGCGGGAGAGCACTGAATATCATGCTCGGTCCCGGCCGACCAAGGAACGGGAGTGCAGCGGTGTTTGGTCTCTATTGGCCAATCATCACCCGCCCGCTGCCGCCGCAGAACTGCTTTGAGTGAGGTTGCTCGGTGCCCGACGCAAGTGATGTGATTCTCCTGACGGGAGCCGGTGGCTTCATTGGTTCGCATACCGCCGAGGCACTGCTCGCCTCCGGGGCGACCGTCGTGGGCTTGGAGAACTTTGACTCGTTCTACGATCCGGCGATCAAGCATCGGAACATCGACGAGCTTCGCGCGCACCCGCACGCGGACCGATTCACGCTGATCGAGTCCGATCTGTGCGACATCCCCTCAGTTGATGCCCTCTTCGAGAAGCACCAGTTCACAGGGGTGATTCACCTGGCCGCCCGAGCTGGTGTCCGTCCCAGCATCGCCGAGCCGTCGCTGTACGCGAAGGTGAACGTCGAAGGAACCAACACGCTGCTCGAAGCCGCACGCCGGACACCCAGCGTCACGCGTTTCGTGCTCGCCTCGTCGAGTTCGGTCTACGGCAACAACGAGAAGGTTCCCTTCGCCGAGACGGATGATGTCAATGAGCCGATCAGCCCGTACGCCGCGACCAAACGCGCCTGCGAGCTCATCAGCCACACCTTCCATCACCTCTACGGCATGCCCATCGCCTGCCTGCGCTTCTTTACGGTCTACGGTCCGAGGCAGCGGCCCGATCTGGCCATCTCCAAGTTCATGCGCCTGATCAGCTCCGGCGAGCCGATCCCGATGTTCGGCAACGGTCAGACGAGTCGCGACTACACCTTCATCGAGGACATCGTCGCGGGCGTGCTCGCGTCGTACGACCGCATCCCCGAGTTTGGCTTCCGCATCTGGAACCTCGGCGGCAACGAGCCCGTCACACTCGACGACATGATCGGCACCATCGAGCGCGTCATCGGTCAGAGCGCGACGCTCGATCACCAGCCCGCCCAGATGGGTGACGTCAATCGCACGTTCGCCGACCTGACGCGAAGTGCCGCGGAGCTGGACTACGCACCGAAGGTGTCCTTCCAGGAAGGTGTCCGCCGGCAGTGGGAGTGGACCAAGGAGCGTCTGGCCGCGTCAGCCGGCTGAGCGCTGCGTCCACCCACCCCAGTGATCCAGTGGTTTGCCGTAGCGGGTCAGGAATGCCTGCGTGTCGTCACGCAGGCGATCCTCGGTCCATCCGCGCAGGGCATCGTCCCAGACCGGGCGATCGCCGACGGGCTTCTTGAGCACCTGACGCAGCGGTTCGCGGATCCACGACGGAGCTGCATCCCGGGCCCGCTCGAACAGCGGCACGCGGCGCAGCGGACCGAGCAGGCCGGTATCCACGCGCCCTTCGCTGGAGGCGTGGGTGTGCTGCTCACGGGTCTCATGCGGCGCATCGGGATTCACACCGATGAACTCGAAGCACTGGCGCAAGATGCCCTGCTGATCCGCTTTGAAGTCCTCGAAGAAGAGGACCAGCAGCTGATCATCGGGATAGGCCTCGCGGTAGAAGCTCAGCTGATGGTCGTACAGGCTGTTGTCGATGTAGGCGGGTCGCGTGCGCACCGCCTCGGCGAACGGCAGCGTCTCGCGTCCCCCCTTGCTGCGCAGATGCATGTACTGGCTTTCGATGCGCTCGAAGGGATCACGCACGATGTAGATCAGCCGGGCGTCAGGAAGATGCTGGGCGATGCGCTGCGGCGCATCGGGATACAGGTGGTGCTGCGTGTACGTCGTGCTCCCCTCACCGAGTGCACGGGCCCCGGACGCACCTTCGAAGAGCGCCTCATACCACTGCCATCCCTCGTTCCAGAACTCGTCGTGCGAGAAGAAGAAGGGCTCCTTCGGATCGGTCATGAACACGTCGCTGTGCTCGGCAAGCAGGGTGCACAGCGTGGACGTGGCGGACTTCTGTGCGCCGATGACGAGGAAGTTGGGCGTCATGCCGCGTTCTCCACCTGCTGGGTGCGCGGCGACTTTTCGTCTGCAAGCTGCACGAGCCGGTCGATGAGCCCGCCATAGGACCGGTCGGGATTGAACTGCTCGAGGACGCGCTGCCGTGCTGCTCGCCCGAGCCGCTCACGCAGATCAGGGTCGGCGATGAGCCGTTCGATCGCGGCTGCGTACGCATCCATGTTCGCAGGAGGGCAGACGAAGCCTGTCTCACCGTTGACGATCACTTCCGGAATCGCCCCAAGATCCGCGCTCACGACCGGCAGGCCCACGGACGCCGCCTCCAGCACCGTCCAGGGCAGTTGGTCCATCACCGTTGGCATGACGAAGACATCCATGCTCGGCAACAGGTCCTGCATCAGCGACTCTCGGGGCACGCGTCCGTGCCAGGTCACGTTGGGTGACGCCAGGCCGCGCTGCTCCACGCCGATGATGTGCAGCTCCGCCCTCTCCGCAAATCGCTGCTGATGCAGCTGGAGAAGCTCCGGTCCGCCCTTGCGCTCGAACGCCGTGCCGACCCATGCGATGCGCACGGGTGCATCAGGTCGTCCATCGGGGGCGTTGGCCTGCATCCACTCGTCGTGGCTCACATCGGCCGGAAGCATGGCGTTGCGTGCGACGTGGATGCGGTCGGGTGACACGCCGTAGTCCGGCCCAAGCGAGTTGGCCGACCACTGGTTGCGGCAGACCACCAGGTCCGCCCGTTCGAACATGCGCCGTTCGGCGGCGATGAACGGTGCGCGTGCCCGTGCGGAGTAGCCGAAGTGATCGACGTCCTGCTGCGCGGTGCCATCGAGGTTGATGGCGATTCCAAGCGGGCGTGAGCGAGGGATGTCCAGCACCGACAGCGCATTGCCCTGCGTCATGATGTGCATGGCATCGAAGTGCGACAGCGGCAATGGGCCACGAAACCACTTGGAGATGCGCATGCGATACAGGTGCAGATGTCGATAGCTGTGCATGTCCCACCCGCGGAGATTCAGCGGAAGTGATTTGCCCAGGAGCTTCTGCCAC
>JBCBTA010000125.1:0-8066 GCA_039818905.1 Planctomycetota bacterium | reverse complement strand
GTCGTCCCGCTGAACTACCTGCTCAAGCCCGAGGAGCAGCAGTACATCATCGACGATTGCGGCACGGACATGGTTCTTACCGTCCGGCCACTCGTGGAGTTCGCCGGCTTCGAGCCGAAGTGCAACCGAGTGGACTATCTCGAGGATCTGAGCTTCAAGGGCGTGCCCAAGCTGCGCTGGCCCAAGGGCGCCGCGCAGGACGATCTTGCGACGCTGCTGTACACCTCGGGCACGAGCGGACGCCCCAAGGGCGTCATGCTCAGCCATGGCAACCTCATCGCCAATATCTCGCAGTGCGTTCGGCTGACGCACTTCTCGCTCCA
The DNA here is from genome assembly GCA_039818905.1 of Planctomycetota bacterium. Classification (GTDB taxonomy): domain Bacteria; phylum Planctomycetota; class Phycisphaerae; order Phycisphaerales; family UBA1924; genus JBCBTA01. Next base: position 7,743 of record JBCBTA010000125.1, on the reverse strand, counting down.
CGATCGCTTCCTCGGCGTGCTGCCGCAGTTCCACAGCTTCGGATTCACGGTGCTCACGATGCTCCCGCTGACGATCGGCGCAAGCGTGGTGTACACCGCGAGGTTCGTGCCCGGGAGTATCGTCAAGCTCATCGAGAAGCACCGTCCGACGGTCTTCGTCGGCATCCCATCGATGTACAACGCGCTGCTGCGGGCCAAGTCGGCGACCCCGGACACGTTCTCCAGCGTGCGATTCCTCGTCAGCGGCGGCGAGCCACTGCCGGACAGCGTCGCCAAGGCGTTCAAGGACCGCTTCGGTGTGCATATCGCCGAAGGCTACGGGCTCACCGAGACTGCGCCCGTCACCAACGTCTGCCTGCCCGATGACTTCCGGTCGCACTCTGTCGGCCGGGCCGTGCCTGATCTGGATCAGCGGATCATCGACCCTGAAACGGGCAGCACGCTTGGCCCCAACACCGACGGCGAAGTGCGCATGCGCGGCCCCAACGTCATGCGCGGCTACTACGAACTCGCCGAAGCGACCGACGCAGCCTTCGATGAGAACGGCTACTTCAAGACGGGCGACATGGGGCGACTCGATGACGACGGTCACCTCTATATCACCGGACGCATCAAGGAGATGATGATCGTCGGTGGTGAGAATGTCTTCCCACGCGAGATCGAGGAAGTGCTCGACGCCTTCCCCGCCGTGCAGGCGTCGGGCGTCGTTGGCAAGCAGGACGACATGCGCGGCGAGCTCCCCGTCGCGTTCGTCGAACTTCTCGAGGATGAGCCGTACGACGAGCAGGCCCTGCGGGACTTCTGCCGCGAGCGGCTGGCCTCGTACAAGCTGCCGCGCGAGATCCGTGTCATCGACGCCCTGCCGCGCAACCCGACGGGCAAGATCATGCGGCGCGAGCTGAAGTCCATCGTCGATGCGGAGTAGCACGGCGCCGACGAATGAAAAACGCCGGCCCGCAATGGACCGGCGCAAATGCCCGGGAGAGGACTCGAACCTCCACCCTCGATAAATGAGGACCAGCACCTCAAGCTGGCGCGTCTGCCAATTCCGCCACCCGGGCGTGCTGCCCCGGCTGCCGCCGAGGGACGACGAGTATAGCAGTCCTTCCTCGCGTGGCGACTATGCTCCATCCCATGTCCGACGCCCCGATCGCCGTCGTCCTGCTCTCAGGCGGGCTCGATTCCGCTACCTGTCTCGCCATCGCCCGTGCCGACGGCTGTGCGGCCCACTGTCTGACCGTCTCCTACGGCCAGCGACACGCCATCGAACTCGATGCCGCCGCCCGCGTCGCCTCCCACCTCGGGGCCGCCTCGCACCGCACCCTCAGCCTCGATCTCCGCGCCTTCGGCGGCTCCTCTCTCACAGACGACACCATCGCCGTGCCCAAGTCGGACGATGCCTATCAGCCCGACGACGACGACATCCCCAGCACCTACGTCCCAGCGCGCAACACCATGCTCCTCGCCTGTGCCCTCGGGTATGCCGAGGTCCTTGCAGCCAGCCGGATCTATGCGGGAATGAACGCCGTGGATTACTCCGGCTACCCCGACTGCCGCCCTGAGTTCGTCAGCGCATTCCAGTACGTTGCCGACGTTGGGACCAAGGCGGGCGTCGAAGGACGCGGCGTGCAGCTGCTCGCGCCGCTCATCGAGCTGACCAAGGTTGAGATCATCCGCCGCGGGCTGGAGCTGGGTGTGGACTACGCCCTGACCCACTCCTGCTACGACCCCGACGAGAACGGGCAGCCCTGCGGTCGGTGCGATTCCTGCCGCATCCGAGATGCCGCCTTCGGCGCCCTGGGTATGACCGATCCCGCCCTGGGCTGACTAGCGAGGCGGGTCCAGATCCCGCGTGTCGTCATCAGCCGAATCCCCATCGACATGTGGGTCTTCCGGCTCGGCACGCTGCCCGGCCACCTGCCAAGGCGAGGGAGCCTCGGCCGACGCCTTGGCGGACCCCTTTGCCCTATTCCGGGCGGCCCAGCGCATGGCGGTGAGCAGGAGCAGCCCCAGCAGCAGCACGATGACCACGCCCAGAATGAGGGCCAGGGCCATCGCCTGGCGCTCCTCAGCGGGGGGGACGGCGGCAAGACACGTCAGTACGGGGGCCTGAGACATGGCGTCAGCATAACTCCGCACGGGCCGACGGCTTGCGGAGCCGTCATTCCACCACACCGTATAGTTGTTGACGGACGATGGAGCGTCCTGCCGGCATCGGACCGACCGCGCCAGACGAACCCCATTTGGGGTCTCCTGGTAGACGGAGAGGCACGTCGTTGGGCCTCTGCGGGTCGGGTGACCGATTCGGGAAGAAGCGCCTTCGCCTGGCCGTTGGCCGACGTGGGCGAACCTGCCCCGGTGAAAGGAACAGTTGGGGAATGACAATGCCGCGTGGTTTTCGGACGTTGCCGACGGTCGCACTGATCTCGGCCATGGTCTCTCTTGCGCCCGCCCCCGGTGTGCTCGCCGAGCAATCGACGCAGCTCGCCGCGGCTGACCAGGTGGCGCAATGGTCCGAACGGCTGTGGGCCACCGCGTCGGCCGGCGACAGCGAGGAAGTCTACGAGCTGCTCGAGAAGGTCCCCGAGGGTCTCGACGCTGAGGAGCTCGCGGCACTGCGCAGCAGCGTCGAGCGCTATCGCCTCCATCTGGACAACCGTGAGAACGACCGCACCCAGCGCACCGAGGAACTGCGAACGGAGCTGCGCGATGCGCTGGCTGAGGACGACCTCCTCGACGCGCTGAAGTCCACCGTCGAGCTGCACATGCTCGCCCAGGGCAAGCTGCAGCGCGATGCGGTGCTCGCCGAGTCCGAGGTGCAGAAGACGATCGCCCGCGCTTCCGTTCGGGCACGCGAGGCCGAGGAGGCCGGCGCGTGGCTTGAGGCGTACACACTGTTCAACGGTCTGCACCTGCTGCATGAGGAGCAGGGCACGTACCGCGCCGATGACGCCCGCCTGTGGGATCGCATCCAAATGCTGCGGATGTACGTCCCCGAGCGTCTGCATGAGCTGCGCAACGAGCGCCGCGTCGCCGAGGGTGAGGATCCACTCCCGCCGTACAACGACAGTGGTGAAGACTGGCGCGAGCGGTGGGAGGGCATCGACGATCGCATGATCGTGCAGGCCCTGAGTCACGCCGCGACGCGTCACATCGATCAGCGTGCCATCAGCGAGCTGCTCGTCGGCGGTCTCGATCGCGTGCGCACGCTCGTGACCACCACCGATATCGCTCGCGCACTGCCTGAACTCGCAGACGAGCAGGGCCGCGACGATTTCCTGGAGCGCCTCGATCGCATGGCCGAGGTCATCAATGATCCGCGCGTTTCCAGACGTATGAGCAACTGGGACATCGTCAAGTCCGTCCGCGACCTGATGCGCCACAACCGCGAGACCATCAGTCTCGCGCCCGAGGCCATCCTCCACGAGTTCGGTTCCGGAGCCGCGGCGAAGCTCGATGAGTTCAGCAGCTTCTACTGGCCCGACGAGCTGGCCAGCTTCAACCGCACCACCGAGGGCAACTTCACCGGCGTCGGCATCCAGATCACGCTGAACGACGCCATGGAACTCAAGGTTGTCATGCCTGTGCAGGGCACGCCCGCCGCGCGGGCAGGCATCCGCTCGGGCGACATCATCCGTGAGATCGACGGTGCCTCCACGCTCGGCATGGGCCTGAGCCAGGCGGTCGATCGCATCATCGGTCCCGCCGGCACCCGCGTGACGCTCGGCGTCGAGCGCGAAGGCATGGGCGAGGAGCTGATGGACTTCCAGCTCACGCGCGCCGTCATCCCGCTGTACTCCGTCAAGGGCTGGCGCCGAAGCGGCCCCTCCGAGCGCAACGACTGGGACTGGATGATCGACGAGGACTCGGGCATCGGCTACCTGCGCCTGACGCAGTTCATCCGCGGCTCCTCCGACGACATGCGCTCCGCCATCCGCTCGATGCGCCGCAACGGTCTCAAGGCACTCATCCTCGACCTGCGTTTCAACGGTGGTGGCCTGCTCGATGAAGCCGTCAACGTCGCCAATATCTTCATCCCCTCCGGTCGCATCGTGACCCAGGAGGACGCGATGGGGAACGAGCGCGGCGAGGAACGTGCCCACGCCGGGCGCTCACTCGTGGACGATCTGCCCGTCGTCGTGCTGGTCAACAGCGCCTCGGCGTCCGCCAGCGAGATCGTCGCGGGCGCGCTGCAGGATTACGGCCAGGGACTGGTTGTCGGTGAGCGCACCTTCGGTAAGGGCAGCGTGCAGAACGTCTTCATGCTGTCGCGCGGCCGGGCCGCCTTCAAGCTGACGACGCACTACTACAAGCTCCCCAAGGGGCGTCTGATCCACCGCCAGCCCGGCGCGTCGTCCTGGGGCGTCGAGCCCGAGGTGACCGTCGAGATGCTGCCGCAGCAGGTGGCCGACGCGCTGCAGATCCGTCAGAACGCCGACGTCATGGAATTCGACGAGCTGGGCGAGGTCCTGCCCGACGACGAGCGTCCCGACCCGAGCGAACTGCTCACGGGCGTGGACCCGCAGCTGGAGACGGCGCTGCTGCTGCTCAAGAGCCGCGTGGTCGGCCAGGAAGTGGCACGCCAGGCGTCGCTGCGCTGACGATCGTCACCCCCGAGCCCCTTCTGCCGAAGGATCGACGGGCGTACAATGGCACGACCGAACGATCGGGAGCCCATCGCGGCGGAAGGGTCATGTCATGCCGTTCTACACCAAGCTCGGAACCATTCCAAAGAAGCGCCACACCCAGTTCCGCAGGCCGGACGGCGCCCTCTACTCCGAAGAGGTCTTCGGCACCGAGGGATTCGTCGGCCCCACCAGCACGCTCTATCACATCCACCCGCCGACGCAGGTCTACGGCTGGAAGGCGCTGTACTCCACCGCTGTCGAGTACGTCGAGCCCGAGGTCATGCGCATGCGACACGTCACCAGCGACGTGAAGCCCCACGGCGACCCCGTCTCCGGGCGCGTCGTCCTCTTCGGCAACGCCGACTGCGAGATGGCCATCTGCAATCCCACGGAGCCGATGTCCTACCACTACAAGAATGGCCAGGGCGACGAGTGCCTGTTCATTCACTACGGCAGCGGCACATGCTTCACCATGTTCGGCACACTGAAGTTCGGCCCCAAGGACTACATCATCATCCCCAAGGGCACGATCTACAAGATAGAGTTCGATGAGCTTGACGACGCAGGTCGCCCCGATGGCGTGGCCTCAGCCGACATGCCCTACGGCAAGTTTCTCGTCATTGAGACGTGCAACGCATCGCACATCGGACCGCCCCCGGGCTACATCAGCAAGAAGACCTCGCAGTTCCTCGAGCACGCGCCGTACTGCGAGCGCGATCTGCGCCTGCCTGAGTTGCCGCTGACGTTCGATGAAACTGGCACGTTCGAGGTCCGCGTCAAGGCGCGCAATCTGATGCACTCGTACGAGTACCACTACCACCCGCTGGACATCGTCGGCTGGGACGGCTGCTACTACCCGTACATCTTCAACATTGACGACTTCAGCCCGATCACCGGCGCATTGCACATGCCGCCGCCGATCCATCAGACATTCGAGGCGCACAACTTCGTCATCTGCTCCTTCTGCCCGCGGATGCTCGATTACCACCCCAACGCCATCAAGGTGCCGTACAACCACTCGAACATCGACTCCGATGAAGTCCTGTACTACGTCGAAGGCAACTTCGGCTCGCGCAAGGGCATCGAGATCGGCTCCCTGACGCTGCACCCGCAGGGCATTCCCCACGGGCCGCACCCCGGCACCGTCGAGAAGTCGCTGGAGGCGGACTACACCGCCGAGCTCGCTGTGATGTGCGACACCTTCCGTCCGCTCTTCCCGACGCGCGCAGCGCTGGAGCTGGACGATCCGGAGTATCCCAAGAGCTGGCTCGGCGAGCACTACCCCGGCGCAGCCGCGGCTCGCACCAACGGCGCCGTGCGCTTCCCCGTCGATCCATCTCCCAACCGTGAGCTGATTCAGGCAAACGGTGGGGAGAAGGTGATCGGGAAGCCGTAGGAGCAGCGACGAAGCGAATGATCGACGAAGCGCGCCGCGACTGAAGTCGCGGCGTTTTTTTGTGTTGACGTGCGCGCATCCGGGGGCATAATGCCGACCCACGTTGTGTTGGAGAACCACTTTGCAGAGATTCATGCGCCATCTCGGTGATCGTTTGGCCAGATATGCCTGGTCGGATCATCGTGCGCACACGCCTGGCTGAGTGCCGGGCCTCTCTGTCATTTCGGTGTGCCCGCCGCGCATCAGCGGTCCGTGCGGGTGAGACTCCTCAGCCCCTTCCATCAGAAGAGCAATGAGCAAGAAGACGTGCATTGAGTTTGCGCGCGCGGTGGGTCCGGAGGACCTCCGCCGCGGCGACTTCGTGGCGGTGCTCAGCATCACGCTGGAGCACCTTCCACAGTCCGCACTGGACGGCAGCATCCCCTGTGCGTCTCCAGCACCGGTGCGCACGCAGTGGCTGCCGTGGTGTGGCGGCGAGCCGCTGAAGGTGCGCGCCGTCGCTCTGCCCTTCGTCTTCGTCAAGGACGCCGAGGGCGACTTTCTCTCGCTCGATGTCCGCCGATACGCCCTGGCGCGTCTTCCGAGGGGGTACGCCCGTGTCACCTGGCGCGCCCTCAAGGAGAAGGCGGAGAAGGAGCGGAAGAAGAAGAAATGACCGGTTCCGGCCCAGGTTGTGGCCGGTGGCGCGCAGGCGTAGCATCGTCGCCACCGGCCACGAGGGCCGCGGACCTGTGCATGACGACGCTCGTTCGTCCCATCCCGGCACAGCACCAGAGCGCAAGGCGGCGCATCTTCATCGGTGTCCTTGCGTTCGCGCTGCTCACGCCCTGCGCACTCGCGCAGCAGGCCAGCGGTCCGCCCATTCCGGCGGATGTCGTCGCCGGTCTGCGCGTCCGGTTCAACGGCAAGGACTTCGGTGGGGTGGACCTGCCCGGGGCGCCCCAGGAGGACGCCGTGACCTTCGCCGCCCGCCGTGGCTGGGCGTGGATGGAAGGGGCGTCCAACCGGCTGATGCTCGAGCGGGACGTGGTGGTGCAGCTCGGGCTGTACGAATTTCGTGCCCGCCGTGCCCATGTGTGGATCGAGCCCGTCTTCGTCGATGAGCGCCCGGCGGATCAGATCGCCGTGTACTTCGAGGATGTGCGCACGCCCCTGAGTGGGCCGACGGCGCACCAGGGTGACCGTCTGCTCGTCACCGGCGTCTTCTTCGGCGAGACGCGCACGCTCCAGGCCGACGTCCTTCGCGAAGACCGACCCACGGTTGTCGCGGTTGATGAAGCCGAAGCCCGCCTGGCCCGCTTTCTGCAGGAGCTGCTCCTTGAAGGCACGACGGATCGCCCCAGCGTTCGTCAGCGCGATCCCAGCGCCATCGACTTGCGTTTCGAGGATGACCGGCCGCCACTGCCACCGGCGGTGCGCACCCCGGCGCTCTTCCCACGCGAAGGAACGGTCAGCTTCTTCGCCGACGACATTCGATTCGTTGGGCGCGACGAGGGCGAGAGCGCCCTGGTGCTCAGCGGCGGCGTCGCCGTGCAGGTCAACGTCTTCGACGGCACGACGCGCAGCTATCAACTGGAGGCGCAACGGGCAGTCGTCTTCCTGAGCCAGGGCGCCGATCCCGGACTGGCTCGCTACAGCGATACGGAAGTCGAAGGCGGCTGCCGCGCATGGTGTAATCACCGTCGGTGACGGAAATGTCACCCTCCGCGTAGACGCCTT
>JBCBTA010000124.1:0-8096 GCA_039818905.1 Planctomycetota bacterium | reverse complement strand
TCGGGACGGGATCATTGGCGGCTCGGATCGTGCGTATCTGATGAGCCGGATTCGCGAAGGTGAAGTCGCAGAGATGAACGATGGTCGTTGACGTCGCGCTACGGTGCGCTGCTCTCACGAGGAACGAACTCCGTCGGCAGCATGACGTACGACGGAGCGGCGTCCGGCTGCTGGATGCGCCGAATGAGCATCTCCACAGCAGCAGCTCCCACCTCCGTAGCGGGCAGGCGAACGCTCGAGAGTTTCGGTCGCGTCAGCAAACTCAATCCCGAGTTGTCGAACCCCACAAGACGGAGTTCCGTCGGCACGTCAATCCCTTCGCGCGCAGCTGCACTCAGGATGCCGTAGGCGATCTCATCGTTGCCGGCCAGCACCGCGATGGACGAGGCGCTGCCTGCCGCCGCTCGGTGCTGCAGCCATCGCTCACCCCACGCGACGCCGTAGTCACCGAAGACGACCTGATCGGGTCGAGCAGCATGACCTTGTCGCTCCAGGGCGGCCGTGAACGCGTTGGCGCGCTCGACCGAGTCATGGTTTTGTGGCGGTCCGCCGACGAAGTAGCACGCGTCTGGAGCCGTCGCGCTCAGGAGGTGCTCCGCTGCCGCGCGTGCGCCGCTGGTGTTATCGACCAGAACACTGTCAAGTCCCTGCGATCGAGCGTCGGCCTCGACGATGACCACGGGACGTCCCAAGTTGGCGGCCCTCTCAAGGGCGGCTTCATCCGGTTCGGTGAGCAGGAGGACAAAGCCATCAAGCAGACCAACGCCCAAGATCTCGTCACCGCCTTCGGAGGCGCTGCGCCGACCGGTCGAGTTGACGAGCAGGTGATAGCCCAGCGAACGAGCAGCCTCATCAGCGCCGGTCATGAGTTCGGAGTAGAACTCGCCGGAGAGATCCGGAAGGACGATCGCCAACAGGTGGCTGCGGCGCGTGATGAGCCCTTTGGCGAAGTGGTTCGGCCGGTACTCAAGTTCCTCAATGATGCGCTGCACACGCTCTGCAGTCGATGGGGCGACGCGTTCGGGACTGTTGAGAACGCGACTGACTGTGGCGACCGAGACCGACGCCGCTCGCGCAACGTCGCCAATCGAGACAGGGCGTCCCGCCGCTGGGATGGAGTTGTCCGTACCCTGCTTTGTCTTCTTCGATTGCACTGTAGCCCTCGACAGAAGAGCGTCGGTCGCCATGCCGCCACGCGGCGGGCCTGGGAGACCCATATCTTCGGTATTCTCGCCATCGTTGCGTCAACGTCCATCGCTCACGCAAACCCGGAGAATGCTACTCGATCGGACGATCAGACGGCTCCCGCACAGCGTCACACGGTCGAGCAGATGGCCGTCGATCTTCCAGACGACGTGCCACGACCGCCTTTTGATTTCACGGCTGCGGATGCGGCACTGCTCGACCAAGTGCAGCTCGGCGCCTTCCGCACAATGTGGCGAACATGTCACCCCGAGACCGGCATGGTGCTCGATCGCAGCGATGCGACTGTCGTCAACGTTGCGGGTGTCGGCTTTCAACTCTCGGCGATCTGCGTCGGCATCGAGCGAGACTGGATCACGCGCGAGGAGGGCCGTGCGCGAACGCTGCTGATCCTCCGCTCGCTCCGGGACCATCCTGACAATCGCAAGGAGGGTATGTACTACCACTTCGTCGATCCCAAGACCGGTGGACCGGGCATCGGCGGCTACGAACGCGTGGTCAGCACCATCGACACTGCCCTCTTGCTCGCCGGCATCGCGACGGCGTCCAGCTACTTTGGCGGCGAGATTGCACGGATCGGCGACGGGCTGATCGCCGAGACGAACTGGCGCTTCTTCCTTTCCGGGGCCGAGGCGGTGCCGCACGAGCGCGGCTTCATCAGCTTGGGATGGAAGCCGTTGGATCCCAGGCAGCCAACGGGCGAGGGAGAGTTGCTGCCGTTCCATTGGATCGACAGCGGCGACGAACACCTGCTGGTGTACTTCATGGCGATCGCTGCTCCGATCGACGCGCACCGCGTGGACCCGCGCGTCTACTACACGCTGCGCAGAACACTCGGTGAGTACCAGGACAGCGGTCCGATGGTGTGGTTTCCATGGTCGGGAGCCTTGTTCACGAACTTCTTCGCCCACTGTTGGATCGATTACGCCTCCATCGGCATCGACGACCCACGGGCGCTCGACGTGCCGCGCCGCCCCCGCGTGGACTGGTGGGCCAACAGCTACAAGACCGCGACGATGCACCGCCTCAAAGCGATCGAGAATGAACAGGACGTGCCCAACCTCGGGCCACATGCCTGGGGACTGACCTCTTCTGACTCCCAGGGCGGTTACCTCGTTCCGGCGCTCTTTCCTGACCCGATCCCGATGCCGGGCGCTCGACCCGACTTCGATTACGCCACAGAGCGCGTCCCGGAGAAGTACGGCGATGGCACCATCGCTCCGTACGGTGCTGGGTGTGCCGTCATGTTCACCCCACGGCACTCGATCGCCGCACTGCGACACTACATCGCATTGAAGAACGAAGACGCGACGCCGCTGGTCTGGGACGACCCCGCCACCGGCGGCGAGGGCTTCTTTGACTCCTTCCACGAGGCCGATGGATGGGTGTCGCCGCTGCGCATCTCGATCGATCAGGGCCCACTCGTGCTCGCGATCGAGAACGCCCGGACAGGCATGGTTTGGGACCTGTTTCACCGGCATCCGGCGGTGCAGGCTGCCATGGACCGCCTGAAGCTGGAGCGGAACCGCTGAGCGAGACAGGTAAATCGCTTTACTCGACCGCGATTGTTGACTCGGCGACGATGCGCGTTCATTATGAAAACGATTACAGCGCGCGATGGCACGCCCGTTGGTGCATCGTCGCGCGGGGAGAGACGTGAGAACCGAAACGTCGTGGGGCAGCTCCAATTCGGTCGCTGGCCCGCAGGAGGAGAACCGATGACCCGTTCCGCATGTGCTATCGCCGGCGTGCTCTTTGCCACCGGCTCAGCGTTCGCCAACGTCACGGACGTGAACGCGTTCAGGGACGTTCCGCGCTTGTTCAACGATCGTCCGGGCAGCAACCTGACGTATTCAAGCAACTTCGGTGCCGGCACCGTCTCGGTCGAAGAGGACACCTACGGTGGCGGCGGCTTCGCCAACCGACATGTGTCGTGGTTCAGCAGCGATGGCGGTGCGACCGCTCGCGACTTCAACTACGGCGACTTCTTCGACATCTGCACCACCCTCACGATCGACGCAACCGATGCGGAAGTCGAGGCAGGATTCTCCTTCGACCTGTTCGGTCTCGGTGCATACCGAGTTCGCTCGAGTGATGGTGAAATCGCATCGTTCGGCTCCGCAGTCAATCAGTTCCACAGCTTCGGCACCGGGCTGTACGCACCGGGCGAAACGCTCAGCCTGCGCATGATCTACCGGCCGGGCAGTGGTGATGGGTTTACCTTCAACCCCACCATTCCTTCGACCGTCGAGTACCTGTACAACAACCTCTCGCAGGCCACTGGCTGGGTCTCGAGCGGCAAGATCCAGTTCACCAACGGCGAGGGAGGCATCCCTGACGGCGTTGGCAACATCTTCCAGGCGCTCGTTGGTGTCGGAGCGCAGATTAACAATCCCGACCCGACCACCGGCAGCGTCAACGTGCAGTTCACCGACATCAAGGTGCTCCCGGCGCCAGGCACCGCGGCTTTGCTCGGTCTCGCCGGCCTCGTCGGCGTTCGGCGCCGTCGCTGATCCCCTCGTGGGCACGTGCATCCGATTCGTCTGATTCGCGGGGCCGCCCCAGAAAGGGCGGCCCTGTTCTTTGATCCGACGAACCCGAATGCACCAATCAAGCGCCTCCCCAGCTTGACAGCAACACGAATCCGGGGAAGACTATGTAAACGATTACATTCGCGGCCTGAGCATCTTTGCCGTGCTTCGGGCAGTCATCGGCGCACGGAGTGAGCATGCTGCCTTCGCCATACGGACACTTTCAGAACGCAGGACGGGCCTTTCGGATCACCGATCCGCAAACCCCAACCCCCTGGACCAACGTGGTCTGCAACGGCCGCTACGGCTTCATCGTGAGCCAAAGCGGCGGCGGATTCTCCTGGCTGGACAACAGTCAGCTCAACGTCCTGACACGCTGGGACATGGATCTGATCCGTGATGCACAGGGCAAGTTCCTGTACCTCGCGGATCTCGATGACGACACAGTCTGGTCGCTCGCGCCCATGCCATGCCGGACGCCCTATCAGACGTACGCGTGCGAGCACACCCTCGGAGCGACGACGTTTCTTGCGTCCTACGCCGGTATACGCTGGTCGTGGCAGATGTCCGTGGCGCCCGAAGACCCGGTCGAGCTGTGGCGGGTGTTGCTGACCAACGAGTCTGACCGCCCGCGCCGCCTTCGTATTGCGTCCGCTTTCGAGTGGTGCTGCGGCGTCGCGCCGGACGTCAAGCGCGAGTTCCACAAGCTCTTCATCACGACGGAGCACGACCGGGAACGCGACGCGATCATCGCCACCAAGAACATGTGGGATGTTCCCGCCAAACATCGGCGCGATCATTGGAATCAGCCTTGGCCCTACGCCGCCGCACACGCCGTCTCCTGCACTGCGTTCGAGCGGAAGTATGCGACCGCTGACAAGGCTTCGTTCCTCGGGCGTGCAGCGGATCCCACTGCCCCAGCCTGGCTGCGATCACCGAGTGACGGGCGATTCGGGCGCTTTCTCGACGACATGGCGTCGCTCGGCGGCGACCTTTCCATCGAGCCGGGAGAGTCCGTCGAACTGCATTACGTGCTCACCGTGGCGGAGACCCCGGACGCCGCACTGGCCCTGGTCGATCGATACCGGCTGCCCGAGACCGCTCGCGAGGCAGCCGCAGCGTCAACGGGCATGTGGGACCGATTGGTTCGCCCCGATGCGGTCCACACCAGCGAACCGGCGTTCAATGCGCTCGTTGGCGCATGGTTGCCGTATCAAGCTGTCGCGGCTCGCCTGTGGGGACGCGTCGGCTATTACCAGCAGTCGGGCGCCTACGGCTATCGCGACCAGCTTCAGGACAGCCAGGTCTGGCTGCCGATCGAGCCGGACCGCTGTCGCGACCAGATTCTGCTGCATGCGGCGCACCAGTTCGCTGAGGGACGGGTGTACCACTGGTGGCATCCGCTGACTGAGCAGGGGCTGGAGACAGAGTGCAGCGACGACTATCTCTGGCTCCCATTCGTGTGCGCGTCGTACATCCGTGAGACAGGTGATCTTTCGATCCTGGACGAAACGGCGCCCTACGTGGACGAGGCGCGCGAAGCGACCATCGCGGAGCACTGCGAACGCTCCATCGCGAAAGCGCTGGACCGCCTCGGACAGAACGAACTGCCACGGATTGGAACGTGCGACTGGAACGACGGCCTCTCCGGCGTCGGTGTCGAGGAGAAGGGAGAGTCAGTATGGCTGGCGTTCTTCCTCGCCGACATCCTCCGTGAGTGGTCGCGCATCACTGGTCTTCAAGGGAAGGGCGACCGCGCTGGTGAGATACTCGCGGCTCGAGAGCAACTGCTCAAGGCTGCCAATACCACCGCGTGGGATGGACGCTGGTTCCGACGCGCCATCACCGACGATGGCGAGTGGCTCGGCTCGGCGGATTGTTCCGAAGGCAGCATCTACCTCAATCCACAGACATGGGCGATCCTGACCGACGGTGCGCCGGAGGATCGCCTGCGCACAGCATGGGACTCTGTCCGCGAACACCTGCTCCGCGAGATGGGTCCATTGCTCCTGTATCCGGCATACACCGAGCCGCGGACAGACATCGGCTACATCACACGGTACTCGCCCGGCTCGCGCGAGAACGGCGGCGTGTACATGCACGCTGCGGTGTGGGCGCTCGCGGCGGCGTGCAAGCGGGGCGATACGGAAGCCGTGCGACGCATTTGGCGAGCCATCGCGCCGCCTATCCGAAGTACGGAGAACCCCGACGGCTACGCGGCCGAGCCCTACGTCACCCCAGGCAACGTGGATGGACCACTGTCGGATACGCCTGGTCGGGCTGGGTGGACGTGGTACACCGGGTCCGCGGCGTGGCTCTATCGGGTGTGCCTCGAGCGCGTGCTGGGATTGCGAGCGGACTGGGATGGCCTGCGGATCGACCCCTGCGTCTTCCCCGAACTCGGCGAGATCCGCGTAAAGCGGCGCTGGCGCGGGAGGACGATCGACATGCATCTCGATGCGACGGACGCGAAGGCGGGCGTCGAGCCTCGCGTCATGGTTGACGGCCGACACCTGGAAGGGAACCTGCTGCGAGAACAAGCGTACCCCGAAGGGGCGACACTGCAGGTTCATCTGACATGGAGCAGCCCAGAAGTACGACGCGTTCGACCAACTGCCGCGGAAAGGAGTGTCTCATGAGACAGGATCACGCACAGCGCGGATTTACGCTCGTAGAGCTGTTGGTCGTGATCGCGGTGGTTGCGCTGTTGGTTGCAGTTCTGCTGCCAGCGCTTGGATCGGCCAAGCGAACCGCCCTCGAACTCAATACGCAGAGCAATCTCCGACAGATCGGCATGGCCTACCAGACCTACTGGAACGACCACGATCAGCCGGTCTTCATCAATGTCCTTCGTCCCGCGCCCCCAGGCGGACTTCGCGTCTTCGAACGCTGGCGTCTTGTCGTGTACCTCTACGACTACGTCGATGAGCAGAAGGACATCTTTCTCTCGCCCGCAGCCAAGCAGACGACCAGTGTCCTCGATGGAGACACCATTCTGCGCCTGCAGAGCGGCAGCGTCTTCCCGGCAACCAAGCTGCAGCCGGGGAAGACCATCTCAGACTATCGCGACAGGTGTGACCAGGACGAAGTCTTCGTCTACGCCTCCGACAGCGTCTACACCAGAGAAGACGTCGTCAACGAGTATTGGGTCAACGACTCCATACAGCAGGAACTGGTCGGCAAGGTCGATTCCTGCGGCAATCGTCTCTTCTACTCGCCTCCGGGCGAGCCCGGTGTCGCCGGTCGGCCCGTCAAGAACATCAAGTATCCCCAGGAGGTCGTGCTCGTCGCCGACGAAGTGGTCATCCCCGGCGCTTCGGATCTCGAGGAGTTCCAGCGATTTCGTGGCGGCATGTGGACGCTCATGGGGGACCTTCGCGTGCAGTTCATCACGCGACAGGAAGCCTTTGAGGGCGACAAGTACGGCTCCATCGAAGACTTCTGGAATTGGGGACACTTCTATCCCGACAATCCCTGAACGGGTGACATGACGCCCGGCCCCGTCTTCGCTGGGCGCCCTGCATGAACGAAGCCTCCAGGCACACCACCGCCGTTCGTGACCAGATCCCCTGGGTCCAGCTCATCGCGTACGGTCTCGGTGGCTTCGTACCGATCGCGCTGTTCAACTCGGTCGGCCAGCTGTCCGGACTCATCGTCAATGTCGGCCTCGGCATCAGCGCGATACTCGTTGGGGTTGCCCAGATGGCCCCGCGCCTGTGGGACGCGGTCACGGACCCGCTCATGGGGCACATCAGCGACAACACCCGCTCGCGATGGGGCCGGCGCCGTCCGTACATCCTCATTGGCGGGTTCGCAGTCGCCATCAGTTTCGT
Organism: Planctomycetota bacterium; assembly: GCA_039818905.1. Lineage (GTDB taxonomy): Bacteria > Planctomycetota > Phycisphaerae > Phycisphaerales > UBA1924 > JBCBTA01. The sequence goes on along the minus strand of JBCBTA010000124.1, from coordinate 529 downwards.
GGCGATGTGGATGGTGCCCCGCGACTGGAGCGTCGCGGGGCAATTCTGGTACTTCCTGCTCATGTCACTGGTGTTCTATACCGCGGTCACCGTCTTCGAGATTCCGCACGGTGCCCTTGGCATGGAGATGACCGGAGACTATCACGAGCGGACCAAGCTCTTCAGCGTGAAGAGCTTCGTGGGCAACGCCGGAGCAATGATCACACCGTGGTTCTATGCACTGGCCAATCGCGACTTCTTCAAGCAGGGCGGTGATGAAGTCGATGGCATGCAGCGCGTCGCGTTCATCGCCGCAGGCATCGTCATTGCACTGAGCGTTGCATGCGCGATGCTCTGTCGCGAGAGACAGTTCGAGCACGCACGGGCTCAGCGGAGAACGTCGCTCTGGCAAAGCCTCCGGGCCACCATGCGCAACAAGACGTTTCTCATTCTTGTTGGCATCATCTTCGCCACGGTGATGGGCTTCAATCTCGTCAAACCTTTGAAGAAGCTAGTCTGTTCCTCCGGCGTCAGGGAGTCGACGGCATCC
>JBCBTA010000123.1:0-8108 GCA_039818905.1 Planctomycetota bacterium | reverse complement strand
TGGACGGTCGAGTTCGATGCAGCTGCTCGACCGTCCTCGTTGGCGACCAGCGCACCTTGCACCTCAACCTGAAGACGCAGCCCCCCTGCCGCGGCATCCTGGGCCACGGCTCGCAACAGCGCATCGTTCCCCTGCTCGACCAGCAGACGCTGGTAGCGCGGGGCGAGCACCGCGGCGAACTGAGCCGCCTTGCGCTCGGCCGCATCCTCGATGTAGTGCTGTTCTCGGGTGATCAGGAACCAACCGAACAACAACTCCACCGTCAGCAGGAGAATGCCGAGAGCGACACCAAGACGAAGCCACAGTGGTTGCGTGCGGGGAACGTTCATCGCAGCGCCGCGAGCGGACTCACACCGCCTCGATCATCCGGTCTTCCGCGAGGCGATAGCCGACGCCACGGACCGTCTCGACGAGCTCACCGAACTCACCGAGCTTCTGCCGCAACGCGGCGATATGGACGTCGATCACACGGCTCGACAGCACCGCCCCCTCGCCACGGACCGCCGCGACGATCTGATCCCGCGTCCGAACGAAGCCCGGTCGCTGGGCCAGGTAGTGCAGCAGTCGATACTGCGTCAGCGTCAGGTCGATCTCCTCGCCCGATACCTTGACGTTGTGCCGGGCCGGGTCGATGGTCACACCACCGCCGGCGAGCACGATCAGCCCGCTGGAATCGGCCTGACGGCGACGAAGCACCGTCTTGACTCTTGCGATAAGGACACGCGGGCTGAAGGGCTTGGTGACGTAGTCCTCGGCGCCGAGTTCCAGGCCGACGACAATGTCCGACTCTTCGCTCTTGGCCGTCACCATGATGATCGGGATGTCCCGTGTGGATGACTCCTGCTTCAAGCGACGACAGACCTCGAGCCCGTCTACGTCCGGCAGCATGATGTCCAGAATGATCAGGAGCGGGCGCGTGCGTTCCAGCGCCTCGAGCGCGGCACTGCCACTCTCCGCGATTCGCGTTGAGTACCCCTCCCGCTGGAGGTGAAAATCCATGAGGTGAGCGATGTCGGACTCATCCTCAACGATGAGAACGGGCGGCCTTGGCACGCTTGCTTCCTCCAGGTCGATCTGCTCTCAGGTCGATCTGCACGGATGGGACCCACCACACTGCGCTAAGGGTACGTCGCCGCGACGGGAAGTAAACGGGCAATTCGAAACGAAGTTCCTCCGCGGCGCAGCGCGGATGCCCGGGCGGCGTGGAGGGCAATTGGAGGGCCTCGAGCAGGGAGTTGACCCGCGGCGGCCTGCAGGATATTGTAGCATGAGCTACATTTGATCCCAAGGAGCCGCCTCATGAGCCGAATCCCTGCCCTCCTGCCATGGATCCTGACCACGCTGCTCGCTCTGACGTCCACGGCATCTGCCGAGAGGCTGAACGTCGTCGCCACCACAGGCATGGTCGGTGATCTTGTCCGCGAGGTCGCGGGCGAGCGGGCCGAACTCACGACGCTCATGGGCGAGGGCATTGATCCGCACCTCTACAAGCCGACCCGAACGGACATTCGGCGTCTGCAGCAGGCCGATGTCATCTTCTACAACGGACTCCTGCTGGAGGGGAAGATGTCAGACGCGCTCATCCGTGTCGCGTCCTCCGGTCGGCGCGTGCACGCGGTCACGGAGTTGCTCGAAGAGCAGTACCTCATTCAGGCGGATGACGAAGAGGGATACGATGACCCGCACGTCTGGATGGATCCGCGTGCCTGGGCCAAGGCGGTGAACGTGGTGCGCGATGCGTTGATCGCGGCCGATCCGGACGCGGCGGATGCGTACCGCAGCAATGCGAGTGCGGCGGTCGAGCGGATCGAGGAGCTTGACGCCTACGCACAGCGCGTGCTTGCGTCGGTTCCGGAGGGGCAGCGCGTCCTCGTCACGGCACACGATGCCTTCAACTACTTCGGACGCCGCTACGGCTTTGAGGTCGTCGGCATTCAGGGACTCAGCACCGAGTCGGAAGCAGGCGTGCAGGACATCGAGCGTCTCGTGGACCTGCTGGTCGAGCAGAAGATCGGCGCCGTCTTCGTCGAATCGACGGTGTCCGAGCGCAACATCAAGGCGTTGCTGGCCGGTGCCCGGGCCCGTGGACATGAGGTCGTCATCGGCGGAAGTCTCTTTAGCGATGCCATGGGCGCACCCGGCACGTACGAAGGGACCTACCTCGGCATGATGGACCACAACGTGACGATGGTCGCCCGTTCTCTCGGCGGCACCGCGCCCGAGGGCGGCATGCAGGGGAAGCTTGGCGGGTGATGCACCGTGCAGGCCAACTCGCGCGGTCACCGCTGGACGCGCGTCCAGAGCACTCTGCTGACAGCCCACTCTCCGTCCACGCCATGACGGTCGCCTACCACCGCAAGCCGGTGCTATGGGATGTGGACTTCGATGCGCCGGAGCAGTCGCTCATTGCGGTGGTCGGTCCGAACGGCGCAGGCAAGAGCACGCTCATCAAGGCATGCCTCGGACTCGTGCCCCGGGCGTCGGGGCAGGTCGAGTTCTGGGGCAGTGCCTACAGGTCCGTGCGATCGCGGGTCGGGTACGTGCCGCAGCGGGAGTCCGTGGACTGGGACTTCCCGGTCTCAGCCCTCGATGTCGTCTGCATGGGGCGCTATCGGCGGATCGGATGGTGCCGGCCGGTCGGGCGAGCGCACAAGCGCGCGGCGATGGAGTGTCTGGAGCGCGTCGGCCTTGCGACGCTGGCCAAACGGCAGATCAGTCAGCTCTCCGGTGGCCAGCAGCAGCGGGTCTTCCTTGCCCGAGCCCTCGCGCAGGATGCCGATCTGTACTTCATGGACGAGCCCTTCGCGGGCGTCGATGCAGCGACCGAACGCGCGATCATCGACGTCCTCCGTGAGCTGCGCTCATCCGGACGCACCGTGATCTGCGTGCATCACGACCTCCAGACGGTCCCGGAGTACTTCGATCACGCCCTCCTGCTGAACATGCGCGTGGTCGCCGCCGGGCCGGTCTCCGAGGTGTTCACCTCCCAGAACCTCCACCGTACCTACGGCGGTCGTCTGACGCTGCTCTCGGAAGCTGCCGAAGCGGTCGCTCGCTCAGGCTGACGCCATCCATTGCTGCTTTCGCTCGCACAGTCCGATCGCGCTGCATTCTCCCCGCCGGACGCCGGGGACGGGTGGTCGACACTCGATCAGATCGTCAGCACACTGACGCTCCAGGCGGGGTTCAACACGAGTATCGTCGTGGTCGGCACGACGTTGCTCGGGCTTGCCGCGGGCATCATTGGGGTCTTCGCACTGCTCCGGCGCCGGGCACTCGTCTGCGACGCCCTCAGTCATGCGACGCTCCCTGGCATGGCACTCGCATTCATCACGGCTGCCGTCCTGGGCGCAGATGGTCGGACACTGCCGGTGCTGCTCAGCGGTGCTGCAGTCTCGGGTGTGCTCGGCGTGCTGGCCATCCAACTCATCCTGCGGTGCACGCGCCTGCGCGAGGATGCAGCGATCGGCATCGTGCTGAGCGTCTTCTTCGGCATTGGCATCGTCCTGCTCAGCGTGATCCAGCAGATGCCGACGGGCAATGCGGGTGGACTCCGGCAATTCATCTATGGCCAGACCGCGGCGATGAGCGTCGGCGATGCAGTGCTGATGGGCGCCATCGCGCTGCTCGCGTGCCTCGCGACAGTGCTGCTGCTCAAGGAGTTTGCCGTCGTCTGCTTCAACGACGCCTTTGCGCGCGTCAGCGGCTGGCCGGTCTCGCTCGTCGATCTCGGCATCATGGCCCTCGTCGTGCTCGTGACGGTCGCAGGTCTCCAGGCGGTGGGCCTCCTGCTGGTCGTTGCGATGCTGATCGTGCCGCCGGTCGCGGCACGCTTCTGGACCGAGCGACTGTGGCTGCTCGTCATCGTTGCCGGCGTCATCGGCGGGCTGAGCGGGTATCTCGGCGCCGCCACATCTGCCCTGCTGCCGCGCAAGCCGGCGGGCGGTGTCATCGTGCTGACATCTGGTGTGATCTTCGTAATCAGCATGGTGTGTGCGCCGGCCCGTGGTGTGCTCGCGGCATCGTGGCGGCGATTCCGATTGCGCCTGCGGATCGCGGGTGAGCACATCCTGGAAGAGGCCTTCGAGCATCGCGGCGGAGACGGACAGGCATCGCTGTCCGCTGCACAATTGCGGGCGTTGGCCACACTCCGTGGCTGGCCTCGTGGTCTGCGCCGTATGCTGGTGTCGCTGCTGCGGCTTCGTGGTCATCTGACCGCGACACCGGAGGGTGGCGTCGTCCTCACGCCGCAGGGACACACCGCAGGAGCCCGCATCAGTCGAAACCACCGGCTCTGGGAGCAGTACCTCATCAGCTACGCGGACATTGCCCCGAGTCATGTGGACTGGTCGGTCGATCAGGTGGAGCACGTCCTCTCCGAGTCGCTGGTCCGCGAGTTGGAGGCAGCGCTGCGGGATGCGGGGACGGAGGTGCCGGCATGAGTGATGCCATGAGCACGTTCGTCACACTCGACCTCGCACCTCTGCTTGCGGCGGTCTTCGCGTCACTTGCCTGCGGTCTGCTCGGTAACTTCCTCGTCCTGCGGCGCGAGAGCCTGATGGGGGACGCCATCTCGCACTCGGTGCTGCCGGGGCTCGTCATCGCCTTTCTGCTCACCGGCACCCGCAGCCCGATGGTGATGTTCATCGGCGCCGCCGTGGCAGGTGTTGCGACGGTCGTTCTCGTCGAACTGGTCAAGCGGCTGGGACGCGTCGAGCCGGGCGCCGCGATGGGCGTGGTCTTCAGCGTGCTCTTCGCGCTGGGTGTGCTCCTGATTCGTCAAGCCGCGGAGAACGTGGATCTCGATGCGGACTGCGTGCTGCACGGCGACCTCGAGGCCATGGCGCTCTACTGGTTTCCGCCGACGGAGTGGAACGCGTTCCTGTCATGGTCCACGCTGACGTCACTGCCGCGGCAGGTCCTGACACTCGGCGTTGTTTTGATCGTGACAGTGCTGTTCGTCGGTGTGTTCTACAAGGAGCTTCGGATCACCTCGTTTGATCCGGCGCTGGCGACATCGCAGGGCATTCATGCCGGTGCCATGCATCTCGTCTTGATGGTGCTGGTGGCCATTGCAACGGTTGCCTCCTTCGAGGCGGTGGGGTCGATTCTCGTCATCGCGATGCTGATCTGTCCCGCAGCGACGGCTCGACTCATGACCGATCGTCTCCGCTCGCAGATCATCGGGAGCGCGGTCATTGCCATCATCGCCGGCGTGGTGGGTTACTTCTCGGCATCACTGGTGCCGTCGCTCTTTGTTGCAGACGCAACGGTCAACGCCGCCGGCATGATCGTCATCGTTTCGGGCCTGCTGCTGACGGTCGCAGCGATCGTGTCTCCGTCGCACGGCCTGCTCGCGGCGGTCATCCGTCGTCGTCGCCTGGCCCGCGGTATTGCCGTCGATGATCTTCTGGCCGCGCTGTTCCGACTGTATGAGACGGGACAGCCGCAGCTCACGCGCGACCGGCTCGCGCCCATGCTGCCCGGGCGGCTGCTCGACGTCGCCGTCGCCCAGGCATCGGCACGCGGCCTCGTTCGGACAGAGGCGAACAACATCGCCCTGACGCCCACGGGGCTTGAGTCCGCGGCGGAGATCGTTCGGCGGCATCGGCTGTGGGAGTCGTACCTCGTCTCGGAGGCGGGCGTCGCACCGGATCATGTCCACGACATCGCCGAAATGCTGGAACATGTGACCGTGCAGCCGCGCAGTGGGCCGGCAACGGATCCGCATGGTCGCCCCATCCCAGGGTCGGAGAGCTAGACTCGCCGCTGCATGACCGCTCCCGCCGCCATCACACTCATCGGCATGCCCGGCTCGGGCAAGAGCACCGTCGGCCGCATTCTGGCCGCGCAGCTGGGCTGGACCTTCATCGACGGCGACTCCCTCATTCAGCAGCGCGAGGGAAAGACACTGGGCGCCTTGCGCAGTGACCTCGGGCTCGATGGCTTCGTCGAGATGGAAGCGCAGCACATGATGTCGCTCGAACTCGAGGCGATCGTCCTTGCCCCCGGTGGGAGTGTGATCTACCGAGAGGACACCATGACCCATCTGCGCAGTCAGGGTGCCATCGCCCACATCGACGTGCCTGCGACGGAACTGGAGACGCGGCTGGGCGATCTCGCGGCTCGGGGCGTGATCATCAGGCCGGGATGCACTATCGCCGACCTGCACGCCGAGCGTGCCCCCCTGCTGGCTCGCTACGCCGATGTGGTCGTCCCGGGTTGGGGATGCTCACCTGAGGAGACGGTGCGGCAGCTCCGAGAGGGCCTGGGCTTGTAGCGCAGCCATTCACGTGAGTCTGGCCGCATCGCCGAAGCAACGCCTACCATGGCCCGCTCAATGATCAGACGAAACAACAAGCAGACGCACTCCGAGGCGGAGCTCGCGGCGATCCGGGAGTCCGCCCATTGCGTGGTCGAGACGCACCGGGCAGTGTCATCGTTCTTGCGCATCGGTGTGACCCTCGCGCAGATCGACCAGTTCGTCGCCGAGACGCTCGACTCGATGGGTGCAAAGTCCTGCTTCCTCGGGTACCGCGTGCCACGGACGCCGCCGTTTCCCTCACACGCCTGTCTGAGCGTCAACGACTGCGTCGTGCACGGGATGGCGTCCTATCGCACCGAGCCGCTGCAGCCGGGTGATGTGCTCAAGCTCGACATCGGCGTCCGCAAGGCCGGATGGATCGGTGATGCCGCGTGGACGTACGCCTTCGGGGAGCCCGATGAGACGACCGCACGGCTGATGGAGTGCGGCAAGCTCTGCATCAGGCGAGGCATCGAGAAGCTGGTACCGGGCCGGCCGCTGATCGAGTGGGCCCGGGCCGTGCAGCACTGCGTCGAGAAGGAGTACGGCCTGCACCTCATCCGAGGGCTTGGTGGACACGGCTACGGCAAGGCGCTCCATGAGCCGCCGTACATCTCCAACACGGTGCCGATCAGCAATGCGGAGTGGCCGGATGCCTACCGCTCGGTCCAGCCGGGCATGCTGCTCGCGGTGGAGCCCATGCTGGCCAGTGGCACAGGACGCGTGGAGCAGGAACCCGGAGGGTGGCCGATGTACACCGCCGATGGTTCACAAAGCGTGCACTACGAGCACGACGTCCTCATCACCGCCGATGGACCTGAGGTCCTCACGGCGGGGCTCGAGGAACTGAGTGACATCGTCACGAAGTGAGCGCGCACGCTCCACCTGAGTGGTGAGGCATGCGGTTTTCTTGATTGGTGACGTGTCGGCCTAGCCGCGACGGCGACGCAGCAGCGTCAGAGCGCCTGCGCCGAGGATGACCGCACTGCCCGGCGTCGGGACCGAACGGAGGGCCGTCGGAGCCCCGCGGTACGTGCCCAGTGCAGTGTCGTCGAACAATGGCAGCGGCGGCAGCTGCGGGCCATCGTCGAAGAGATCGACGGGCAGCCGCGTCGGGTCGTATTCCTGGTCCTCTTCGCCACCGTCGGAGCCATCACCCTCGGGCAGGTCCGGGACGTCGGAGTGGCTGCGCCACTTCGGCTCCTCCTCGGGCTCACCCTTGTCCTGTGGATCGACCCACTCGTCGAGCTCATAGACAGAGCCTTGATACTCCACGAGGTCGATCGGTGATGACCAGCCGGAGCTGCTGCCCGACTGCGGCAGCGCGAGCGCAGTGCCACTTGCGAGCAGGAGGCCCAGCACCGAGGCGATTGTCGATGTACAGATCTTTTTCATTGCTCTGACCAATCTCCTCAGTGGGACTCGACGACCTTCGCCGTGTCCAGAATGCGCCAGCCGACCTGCCGGAACGACGGGAAGCGTCCCATCGTCGCCGTGATCAGGCTCCGCTCCGATTCATTGATCGTGAATTCCAGTTCCAGCCCACTTGCTTCGGCAAGCGTCTGGTGCAGCGAGAACTGCATCGTGAAGACGCGCTCCCGCATGGCCCAGTTGCCGAGACGATCCGCGATCGTCAGGGCGTTGGCCGTGAGATCACGAACGGCGTGCTGCAGATCGCGCCCCTGCAGATGACGCAGGGCGAGATTGCTGCCGAAGATGCTCCACCAGCCGTAGCTCTCCAGCCAGTCACCGACGATAAGCTCATCGCTTGAGTCAACGCGGCGAATGCCGTCGAGCAGCTGGC
>JBCBTA010000122.1:0-8158 GCA_039818905.1 Planctomycetota bacterium | reverse complement strand
GGGTCTCATCGAAGAGTACTTCGGCGGCGACGAACGACTGCCCCGCCCGCAGGACGCCGATGCAAGCGTCGCGCCGTACTCCGAGCCATTTGGCATCGTCATTACCGATCCGGAGTACACGCGAGGCTCTCTGGGCATGATCGCGCTGGGGCCGGTCCGCCCGTCGGTCGTCACGGAGGAGCAGTACCGGGAGCGTTTGGTGGAGCAGATGGCGATCCGCGCGTTCAACGAGCGGATTGGCGACAAGATCGCGTCGGGCGAGGTGCCCTTCCGCAGTGCAGGCGTGGACGCATCGGATCTCTTCGGCGCGTTTCGCCAAGTCGGCGTCTATGCCGAGGGCGAGCCGACGAAGTGGCGCCCGATGCTCGAAGCGATGACTACGGAACTTCGGCGCGCCGTTCTGCACGGCTTCACCGAGCAGGAGATCGAGGATGTCCGACGTGATCTCATTGCCGGGGCCGAGCAGATGGTCCGGGCGGAACCCACGATGAACTCCCGCTTCATGCTCTTTCAGATGCTCGGGGCGGTGGCCGAGGACGCCTCGTACATGAGCGCATCGCAGCAGCTTGCCATGTTGGAGAAGTACCACTCGACGATTACACACGGAGAGGTCTCCGCGGTGTTCGCCGATCTCTTCACCGGTCAGACCTTCGCAACGTACGCAATGCTCCCCGCCGGAACTGATGTCCCGACAGAACAGCAGCTCGTCGATATCTCGCTCGAGGGTCTGGCGTCGAGTCCAGACGCAGATGCGGTCGGTGAGCGCGCGACAACGCTGCTCTCGGCTGTCCCGGAACCCGCCTCAATCGAAGAGATCTCTCTCCACGAGCCAACTGATGTTGCCTCGGCATGGCTGGGCAACGGGACCCGCGTGCACCACCGGTTCATGGACTACAAGCGTGACGAGGTCGTCGTCGTCATCACGCTCGCCGGCGGCGAGATCCTGGAGACGCCCGAGCAGCACGGCATGACTGGGATGTCCACCATCGCGTGGCAGCGGCCCGCGACGAGCGAGCTGAGCTCCGTACAGATCGGCGATCTCATGGTGGGCAAGAATGTGCGCGTTGGAGGCGGGGCCGGCAGTGATGCGCTGATCCTCTTCGTGACCGGCAGTCCCGCCGATCTCGAGCCGGGTATGCAGTTGGCTCACCTGATGCTCACCGATCCCGTCATCGAAGAGGCGGCGTGGAATCAGCAACTCGAGGCAGCGCGTCGGGCGATCGCGGGCCGGAAGCTGCAACCGCGCGGCGTTGCCCAGGAAATCGGCTGGAAGCTGCTGCACGACGCCAGTGATCCGCGCGGCAAGCCACTGGAGATCGAGGATCTGGATCGCGTCTCCCGCACCGAGGCGCAGACGTGGCTCACGAGCGTGCTTGCCGCGGCTCCGATCGAGGTCACCATCGTGGGCGACATCGACCGCGATCGCGCATTCGACCTCGCAGCGCGGTATGTCGGTTCGCTTCCGGCTCGGGCCCGGATCTCGGAGAGCACGCTCGATGCGTCACGACAGCGCGTTCGTCCCGACGGTCCATTGCAGGCCTGGGAGCGCATCGAGACGGAAACGGACAACGCTATCGTGCGCGTCGGCTTCTTCGGTGCCGATGCGGAGGACGTGCGTGACGTGCGGCAGCTGGAAGTCGCGTCGCGCATCCTCTCGACGCGGATGATCGAGGAGCTGCGTGAGAATCAGCAGCTTGTCTACGGCATCGGCGTCGGCTCGGCTCCCGGTGTCGCGTATCCCGGCTACGGCATGGTGACTGCGGGCTCGACGACGGAGCCCGGCAAGAGCGCCACCCTTCGGGACGAGATCGTCCGCATGTACCGGGACTTTGCGAGCAATGGTCCGACCGAGGAGGAGATGCAGGTCGTCAAGCTCCAGGTGGCCAACGCGCTGGACGAGAGCATGAAGGAACCGCGCTTCTGGGTTTCGGTCATTCAGGACATGACGTATCGCGGCTCCTCGCTCGATGACGTTCTGGGTGCACCTGAGGCGTTCCAGTCATTCACCGGCGAGGAGATCCGCGACACGTTTGCTCGCTACTTCAGTGATGCGTCGCTCTTCTGGATGATCATCGAACCAGAGCGCGACGCATCGGAGGAGTGATTCAGCGGGCCTCGTAGTCGAACTTCTGGCCGCCGATGGAGGCTTCGGCCATCAGGCCCTTCTCGCCGAAGACGAAGACGAGCAGACCCTTGCTGTAGTCCGCGCGGGCGGAGGCACCCGATTCGAGGGCGACGGCGGACGCGTTGGCGTCGAACTCGAAGTCACCCTGCTTGAAGCGGTTCAGGTCGGTGCGCTCCTCGAAGAAGATGACCTGGCTGAAGGACTGACCACCGATCTGGGCGCCGATCGAGCCCGAGGAAATCGAGGTGTAGCCGATCACGCGATCGTTCTGGTACACGACGCCGTCACCGGCAGAGCCACCGATGATGAAGCCGCCCTTGCCGATCTTCGGGAAGACGGCGTAGCCGGCGGCGGTGTCGAAGAATCGCTCGAGCCCGGCGTCACCTGCCAGCGCGGAATCGATGGCCTCGTCGGCCTTGTCCTCGAGCGCGTTGAGACGTTCGGCCCGCGACGTGGTGTTGCCGCTGTTGCATCCGACGAGAACGAAGGCCGCCACGACGGGCAACACAAGAGTGCGAAGGTTCATCTCTGACTGTCTCCTTGGTTCCGAGGCTATTCGAGCTCCATGGAGCTCGGGCGATGATGCGTATCGATGAGCAGTGGCTCCTGCCCGGCCTCACGAGCACGCTGAGCCAACGCGTCCCATCGAATGATCTTGAAGTTCTGCGGCTCGCCGCCGTTCTCATTGTCCTGGACGACGATCACTCCCTTGTCGAAGTAGCCGAACGGCAGGTTGGTGATCTCGAGCCCGTCCGTGCCGGTCACGCGATCAATCGAATCGGAGCCGACGACCTCGAACGAGAAAAGATACCGGTTGGGAAGTGTGCGCTCAAAGACGGCGAACGTGCTGTCGCCCTGAGAGGACGCGATCAGGTAGCCGTCTCCGCCCTCGGCGACGTACAGGGCCAGTCCCTCAATGTCGCCCACGAGCGGGCCGTTGGGCTGAACCACCGCAACGAGGGATCGCTTGGAATTGGCGTCGGGCTCGGCCTTGTACCGCCAGATGGCGTTGTCCTCCTCACCGACGTACAGAACTCCAGTGGCGTCGTCGGCGACCATGCCCTCGGTCTGCGATCCGACCTGAAAGCTGCGCACCTTCGATGCGTCCACACGGCTTTGGCTCGTGGATTCAAGACGCCACTGCTGTACCTCACCCGCCTTGCTGTTGACAAAGCAGTAGAAGCCGCCGGTCTCGTGGCTTCGATACAGACAGATGCCGTAGACGCCGTCGAGATCCGTCCCCAGCCGCCCGGCGGCAACATCGATCAAAGAGCGCCCGTCGGGCGCGACTGCGTATACGGCGATGGAGTCGTGATCCCGGTTCGAGGCAACCACGATGTCGATCGTCCGACCGTCAGCCAGGGGAAAGCCGGTGCGAAGATCCACATTGTTCATCCGACCATCCGGCAGGGATTGGATGATCTGGCCATCGGTGTCGTACACGACGAGCCCACCCTGCTTGTCGGTGGCGATCAGGAGGCTCAGACGTGGGTCACTCGGATGGTTCCAGATGGCAGCGTCATCGGCGGCGTCGCCGAGATGCTGCACGGGTGTGGTCTCGGCGTCCGCTTCAACCGAGATCGCAGGTCGCTGCACTTCGCCAACGGTCGCGACACCGAGTGCCGCGGCCAGCCACATGCCGCCAGTCATGATGCATCCTCCGGAGTGAGTGCTCGAACAGTCGGCGCACCCTATACCACGCGGAGCTGCTCCGCTCACTCTCCCGTGTCAGGCCGCCGGCTCGCGCGATGGGCCCGGGCCGAATCGACGCTGTAGAGGATCAGCGCAGCCCAGATGAGCACAAAAACCACCACCTGCGTCCGGTCGAATTGCTCACCCACAACGATGGCCAGCAGGAGCTGACCGGTCGGGGCGATGTACTGCAGGAACCCGATCGTCGCGAGCTTGAGCCGTCGAGCGGCCAGCGCGAACCACAGCAGAGGGCCGATGGTGACGAGTCCGGCAAGCGGGATCAGCAGATCCCGAACGCCGCGCGGCACGGGCGGCGTTTCCGACTCCGGCCCGAGGAAGCCGGCGGTTCCCGTTGCGAAGAGGAAGCTCATGTACACCAGGACAAGCGGAAACAGCAACGTCATCTCGACGCTGAGCCCGACCAGCGCATCGGCATGGGCTCGCTTGCGCAGCAGGCCATAGAACCCAAAGCTGAAGGCCACGATCAGTGCCAGCTCCGGAACACCCTCCTGTAGTGCGAGATACGACACGCCCGTCGCTGCGATGGCCACACTCACCCACTGGGCCCGGCGCAACCGCTCACCGAGGAAGATCATGCCAAGCCCGATGCTCACCAGCGGGTTGATGTAGTAGCCGAGACTGACTTCGATCAGGCGATCGTTGGCCACGGCGTACACGAACCCGAGCCAGTTGATCGCGATCAGCACAGTGGTGACCGCCAACACCGCCAGTGCCCGAGGGTTTGTGACGATCGCCACATAGTCGCTCCATCGCCGCCACAGGGTCAGCATCAGAGCGATGGTGGGAAGACCCCAGAGGACACGATGGGCGACGAGTTCCAGCGGTGAGACGTCACGGACTGCGCGAAAGTACAACGGAACGACCGTGCCCCAGGTGCCGTAGGCGAGCAGACCATAGACCACACCAATCCCAGCGTGACCCGGGGCTGGCGGCGCGATCTCCTGCTCGGCATCCGACGGCGTCGCGAACGGAGTCTCACACTCACGTTGCGCGGCAATCGATGCCTCGTCGTGTTCCTGAAGGTCAGTTGTCATGCATGGCCCGCCATATCGCCGGCAAGCATAGGCGGGCCAATGGCTCACTCATGCCCCGATGTCGGTTTCCTGCGCAGTGTGGACGCTCGGACGAGGGCATCTTTGCCGAAGCGGGCTGCGACGGCATCCGCGGCCTTGTCCGCTCCCTGAGGCTTCACGAAGAGCCCCAGCTGCGACTCGTGGCCGAAACGGCCAGCCGTGACCCCCAGTAGCCGAAGCGGTCGGAAGCTCCGCGCAGCCCATCGATCGAAGAGGGTCCTGGCCGTCTGCCACAGCACGTCGGTGGCGCTGGTGGCGTCGTCGAGCGAGTGGGAACGCGTGATCGTCTCGAAGTCGCCGTAGCGCAGCTTGATCGTGACGGCACGCGCCTGAAGATCCTTTCTGCGCAGTCGCCTTCCGACATCCTCGCACAGTCGCAGGAGCACCTGGCGAGCCGCATCCGGATCGGCAATGTCCTCCGCAAACGTCCGCTCATGGCCGATGCTCTTGGCTTCGCGGTCCGTCCGCACGGGGCGCTCATCATGGCCCCTGGCGAGATCCGCGAACCGCGCTGCGGACGATCCCAGCCGCTGCGACAGCAGATCCTCGGAAACGTCGCGCAGCTGCCCAATCGTTTCGACGCCAACCTCACGCAGCCGCTGCTGCGCGCGGGGTCCTAGCCCGGGGATCGCACCAACGGGGAGCGGAGCGATGATCTCCGACGCCAGCTCGTGCGGGATGACGCGGAGGCCGTCGGGCTTGTCCATCTCGGAGGCCACCTTGGCAAGGAACTTGTTGGGCGCGACACCGACGGACGCGGTCAGCCCTGTCTCCTTGAGAATGTCGCGACGAATGCCGACCGCGATGTCTTCAGCGCTCCCCAGTGCCCTCAGACTCCCGCTCACGTCAAGGAAAGCCTCGTCGATGCTGATCGGCTGCACCAGGGGCGTGTACCGCTCCAGGATCTCGAAGACACGGTGTGACAACTCGCTGTACCGCCCCCTGCTGCCGCGCTTGATCACGGCATGGGGGCACAGTCGCTTGGCCACGGCCATCGGCTGCGCGCTGTGGCAGCCGAAGACGCGCGCTTCATACGACGCAGCGGCAACCACGCCCCGAGGCCCGTCGAACCCAACAAGGACGGGTTTCCCACGAACTGCAGGATCATCGAGCTGCTCGACGGACGCGAAGAACGCGTCCATATCGACATGCAGGATCCACCTGCGCTGTACGCCCGCTTCAGTCACACCTCGATGGTATGTCGTCAGGTCGTTTCGAAGAAGCGGCGTGCCGTGCCGCCCGGTCCGACCGACGCATGCACTTCAGTACCGCACCGGGGGCATTTGCCGCTGTATCGCCGTCCGGCTCCATCCCGGTAGATCCTGCCGTAGACGTGACAGCAGTTGAAGAAGATGCCGAGCCAGGGTCGAGCGGCGGTCGGCGCGGCGTCATCGCAGCCCGAGTTCGGGTTGGCAATGCCCGGGATATCGACCTTGTCCTGCGGATCAGCCACAGTTTCATGATCGGCCGAGCACGAGGGCCAACTTCAGCCGCAGCCCTCCTCGATCCGCACCCGCCGCGGTCCTGCCTCCGCTCGCAGAGCGTCGGCCTCCGCCGCGATCCCCGCTTGCAGCCCGAGTTCCTCCAGCAGCGGCAGATTCACACGGACGTTCCAGTGCGCGCCGCACGCCGCGGCGTCGGCGAGAACCGCCGCGATCGCGAGGTCGCTTGCGAGGTACCGGTTGGTGATCGGGACCAGTGATTCCAGCAGCCGCAGCAGATCGGAACACGTTGCCAGAACGGACAGGGGTGCTTGCGTCGCCGCCAATGCCGCGGCGGGAAGCTCTTCAGCCCGTCGTGGATCATCCGCGGGGAGGCGCTGCGTCGCGTTCAAGTGCGCATATGCCGCGGCGTCCTCATCGGCGAGTCGCAAGAGGATGTCGCGAGCCCGCGACAGCTTCGCGCTCGCGTCCTCCAGCACGGGGCGATGCTCCGCCAACTTCCTGCTGCTGGTGGAGTACGCCAGCACCATGTTGCCCAATGAGGTGGCCAGGGCACCGACAACCGATGCGACGGCCCCTCCACCGGGCGATGGTGTCTTGGCCTCGAGTTCATCGAGAAGCACACCGAGTGGACGGGACTCCAGAGTCATTCGGTTGGCTCCGTGAAGCGATCGAGCCACTTCGGTGTCGGGAGGAACGTGTAGTCGGCCGTCGTCTGCACGATACCTTCCGGCACGGTGATGCGGGCCTCGGCATGCAGATCGACGAAGAGCAGATGGGCGACGACCTGACTGGTACCGCCCCAGCGCATGCCGCGATCCTGGCCATCGTCGTAGTTGTGAATGGGCTGGCTCCCGCAGAGCCATGTGCGTGTCGGATCAGCGACACGGGGCATGCGACCACCCTCCTTGGGTACAAGCGTGGGATACAGCTCGGTGCCGGGATCGTCGTCGAGTGCATGATCATTGAGCACGTAGCTCACCCCGAGCAGCTCGTATGCGCTCGACAAGTCGAAGCCGAAGGATGCGAGGAGCGGATCCTGCAAGCCTGCATCAGTCGGGTCGCGGAAGACCTCGAGTTCGAAGTCCTGCGCCGACGCGCTGTCGTCGTCGGGGAGCTCGTCGTCCCAGACATATGGATTGAGC
The DNA here is from genome assembly GCA_039818905.1 of Planctomycetota bacterium. GTDB lineage: Bacteria > Planctomycetota > Phycisphaerae > Phycisphaerales > UBA1924 > JBCBTA01. Next base: position 660 of record JBCBTA010000122.1, on the reverse strand, counting down.
GGACGGCGCTCGGGGCCGATGCGATCGATCCCGAAGAAAGGGAGCGACCCGAGCTTGCCGCCGAAGAGCGTGCCGATGTTGTCGCTGGGCAGCGACTTGTCGGTCACCGGCTCCCCCGCTGCATCCACGCGCATCTGGGGGAGCTCCTCCGAGAAGTCGGTGATGTACATCTGCAGCCCCGCGCCGAGTTGCCGAAGATTCGCGGCGGAGGCGAGATCACGCGCGGACTGACGGGCGCCGCCCAGCGCGGGAAGCAGCACGCCGATCAGCAGCGCGATGACACCGATGACGACGAGAAGTTCGACGAGCGTAAAGCCTCTGCGGCGAGTCGTTTGGTGCAGCATGGACACAGGGTAGGACGTCAGGGACCATCCTCGTCGGACCGATGACGTGATTGAAAAGTGAGGGCGCCGGACACCTTGCCGCGGCCCTACCCCGACGCTACGATCGTCGCTCCAATCCGACGAAGGTCGATGATTGTTCGGGTTGGGGGTGTGCGCCGAGTGGCAAAGGCACGAGACTGTAAATCTCGCGAGCGAAAGCTCTTCGTGGGTTCGAGTCCCACCGCCCCCACTGTTTCCTGCCTGTGTGCTCGCTGAGATGTCGAGCACCGCACGTTCTGCCCCGAACGTGGCAGGGATCTCTGCCAGAATGCGGCCT
>JBCBTA010000121.1:0-8198 GCA_039818905.1 Planctomycetota bacterium | reverse complement strand
GTTCGGACATCTGCATGAGGCAGAACCCGGCTTTGCGCAGGGCGACCCCAAGCTCCTGGCGTACACCGATCAGCGTCTCGTTCACCATCAGGGCTTCGCGCTGCGACGTGATGGCGTCGTTTCGCCATCGCAGAGCATCCTCCAGGCGGCCCATCTCACCGAGCGTATCGGCCACGGTCATGCGGGCGGAGGCCACTTCCGTGAGGGCACGCAGATCGGTCGGATTGCGCTTCAGCACCCCAACAGCAGCATCGTGCGCTCGGATCTGGTGGACCAGCGCCTCGTCCAACTCACCAAGCAGCGCGAGAAGCGTCCCGATACGCCTGTCGAAGAAAGAAGTGAACATCCGCGCCCGAGCATCATCGGGGTCCGCCTGCAACAGTTCGTTGGCGATCGCCTGGCCATCTCGGAACGACTGCAAGGCTCCTTCCAAATCGCCAAGATTGGCATAAGACGGGTGGCCGCGCACCTCACCGATCTTTGAATGGGATACGGCGAGGGTGAACTTCGGCCGCGTACCGGCCGGATCCATCGCGGCGAGTTTCTCATAGATCGCATGCGCGCTCAGGAACATGGCATACGCACCCTCGGCATCACCTCGAACGCTGCGCATGTCACCGATGCGCTCCAGATTGACGGCCTTGTTGCGCAGGTTCTTCACCCGCGAGTCATCCATCGTCAGAACCTGCTCATTCAGCGCCAGCGCCGCCTCGTAGGCATCCTCGGCCGTCTGATACTCACCCCGCGATGCCTCCACAATGCCGATCTTCGTCAGAAGCACAGCTCTCGTGTGCACCGCCTCGATCGGATCGTTCACGCCAACGTCAAACAACTCCGCCCAGTGCTCTTCGCTCGCTCGATATGTCTCGACGGCGCCGTCCAGATCGCCCTCGGATCGCAGCATGTCACCGATGAAGACGCCGCTCTCGGCCAGGCCGCGCAAGGCTGCAACGTCGCCTGTGCGCATCTCCAGCACACGCTGGCGCAGGTCGAAGGCCTTGCGGTGATTCTCCAACGCCGAGCGCGTCTCACCGAGGTCCGCGGACATCATGTTCCGCTGGATGCCCGCCAGCCGTGCGTAGGATCCGGCCACCTCGAGCATGAGATCCGGATCATCGTCCACATCAACCGCAAGTGAGTCCAGATACTCCGTTGCCGCGGCGACGATCGCTCGCCGGGCATCAATCGTGCCTGGTTTGTCCGCAAGCTTCTCATCGACTTCTCGCAGGAGAACGTTGGCAAGCTGGCGGACATCATCAAATCGCTTCTGCGCTCGATCCCGTTCCCGACGCGCCTCCGCCGCTTGCCAGGCGACGCCTGCGACTCCACTTGCGAGGGTCACGGCGAGCAGGAGTGCCGCCGCGACCGGCAGCCGGTTTCTGCGCACGAAACGAGCCGCTCGGTAGCGCAGTGTCCGTGGCATTGCGCTGACCGTGTACCCTTCGAGATAGCGGCGGAGATCAGCCGCGAGCGCATCGGGGGACGCATATCGATCGCTCGGCTTCTTGGCCATCGCCTTGAGCACGATCATGTCCAGTTCGCCCTGCAGCTGTCGCCGCAGGGCCCTGTCTTGCCCGTGCCCAAGCTTGACGGTGCCACTTGGCGGCGTGGGCATCCGTGTGACGACCGTGTGCTCGATGGGGTCGTCCCTCACACCCGTGAAAGGGCGGACATCTGTCAAAAGCCTGTAGAGGACGGCTCCGAGCGCATACACGTCGGTTGCCGTTGACACCGCCTCGCCTCGAATCTGCTCCGGCGCCGCATATGCCGGGGTGAACGCCGCGGCGACGGCGCGCGCACGACCTCCGGATCTGCTGTCGATCAACTGGGAGATCCCGAAATCGACAAGCTTCACCAGTCCATCCTCGGTGACGAGGACATTGCCGGGCTTGATGTCCAGATGCACGATGAGCGACCGGTGGGCAGCCTGGACAGCCTCGCACACGGCGAGAAACAGCCGCAGCCGATCCTCGATGGACCGTGCATGTTCACGACAGTACATGTCAAGCGGTCGGCCATCGACGTACTCCATCACGATGTACGGGGTGCCGCGCTCGGTCAGTCCGGCGTCGAACAGCATGGCGATGTTGGGGTGCTGGAGTTGGGCCAAGACGCGCCGTTCCTGCTCGAAGCCGTCAACCACCTCATGCGTTGCGACCCAGCCGTGAATCACCTTGACCGCAACGTACTTCTCGAATTGGTCATCGCTTCGTCTGCACAGGTGCACCGCCCCCATGCCGCCGGAACCGATGAGCCGAACGGATTCGTACGCTCCGAACCGCTGCGGGCCCTCGGCCGCGTCGGACTCCGCCGCCATGCCGTCGAGCATGCCGGGTGGTGGCGTCTCGAGAAAGGCGCCGGCCTCGTCGTGGGCATCGAGCAGCGCACGCACCTCGCGCTGCAGATCGGCATCTCCGCCGCACGCATCGGCCAGTACCGTGGCCCGTGTCGCCGGAGGCGCCGAGACGACCGAAGCAAAGATCCGGTCGAGCAGGGCGAAGCGGTCACCCACCGCCAGCGCCTTCGTCGCCGCCAGTTAGCTCTTGCAGCAGCCACGCCCTGGCAAACTCCCAATCGCGCTTGACGGTCGCTGGCGAGGTTCCAAGCAGCTCTGCGGTTTGATCGATCGACAGACCAGCGAAGTACCGATGCTCGACCACACTGGCCTTTCGGGCATCGAGCGCAGCAAGCCTCGACAGCGCCTCGTCGAGTTCGAGAAGCGCCTCATCGGTCATCGGTGCGTTGGATGAGAGCTCCCCAAGCGTGATCCGTCGGGCCCCACCGCCTCGCTTCAGCCGATTCCGATCGCGGGCATGGTTGATCAGAATGCGCCGCATGCTCGTCGCGGCGATCGCGAAGAAGTGCGTGCGATCCTGCCACTCAACACGTGTCTGATCGACGAGTCGCAGGTACGCCTCGTGCACCAACGCCGTGGGCTGGAGCGTGTGGTCCGACCGCTCCTGCCGCAGGTATGCATCCGCGAGTGAGCGAAGCTCGTCGTAGACCAGAGGCATCAGATCCCCGGCAGCCTGCTGATCTCCGGCACTCGCCTGTCCGAGCAACCTCGTGATTTCGTCTCGTGTTGCGACCACCGCAGTCCGCTCCGAGGCAGGGCGAGAAAATCTCACATGTGATGAGCCAACCCACGACCAGACGGTGCGTTGTTGTTCGAGCGTCTCGTGGATGTCGAAGATATCGCGGCTCATCGGCCCGTCAAGGCGATTCGGCCGCGTTCGAGACCTCGCTGGCGGGACGGTCCCGTCGAACTGTGTCCCCCCGCGTCGGTCCCCGACGCACTTGAGACAGGGGTCGATATGGCCGCGCGCATGATCGCAGCGTCTTTCGCCGTCGCAGCACCGGTGTCCCTCGCAGGCAATGTCAACCCGCCCCCCGGGCCCGTACAGCCAACCGGCATCACGCTGACCGAGATCATCGATCAGCGAACCGATATCGAGACCCAGGCAGGAGACGCACTGCTGAAGCTCGTCGAGATCGACCCCGGCGTCGCCATCGAGAGCCTCTCCGGAGACGCGGCTCACGACTTCATCATCACAGAGCCGGGGCGGTACTACCTCTCGGCCAACTATGTAGGCGACGGAGCCAACACCGTCATCGATGTTCGCGTGTCAGATGTCGAGATTGATCTCCGCGGCTTCATGATCACAGGCGACGCCTTCTTCTCCAACGAAGGCGCATGGGCCATCGATACGATCGGCGGCGTTGACAACGTCACGGTCCGCAATGGCACCGTGTATCTCTTCGGGGACAACGCAGGTGGAGGAATCCGGCTCAATGGTGAGCACTGTGTGGTCGAGGATGTACGCGTCGTCGTCAGCCAGGGCACGGCACTGAACGTTGGTGGCGCTGCGCGCATCGAGCGCTGCGCGGTCTTCGGGACGGTCGGGGGCATCAGCGTTGGTGACGGGAGCTCAATCCAGGACTGCCAGGCATCCATCGTGGTCGGCAGCGGCTTTGTCATCGGCGGTACGTCATCGGTTGACAACTGCACAGCGGACTCCTGTGACAGCGGATTCACTGCCTCGCATGGGACAGTCTTCGATGGATGCGTCGCCTCCAGAAATGCGACGGATGGCTTCGACGTCATCGGCTGTGTGCTTCGCGCATGTACGGCCCGAACCAATCTGAACGGCTTCCGGGCCCTCCAGTCCCGTCTGACGGTCTGCAATGCCTCCGACAATGCGCAGGCAGGTTACTACCTCGCCGCCGGGAATCATGTCACGCGCTGCTCGGCGATCGCCAACACGCTCGGCGGCTTCAACATCGTCGGTATCCGCAATCACGTTGCATCCAACTACTCGGGACAGCACCTCACCGGCTATGGCTACTGGTTGCAGAGCTCGGCAACGGACTGCTTCCTCGTCAAGAACTTCGCAGAGGCCAATGCGCTGTACTACGACCTCGACACGACGAACGGGAACATCGGCACGCTGCGCGTTGGCATTCCAGGTGCGGGGCCTTGGGACAACTTCTCGAACTGACGCCCAAGCGGCGCGAATGTGCGCCGAGATGGAGTTCATCATGCAGAGCAAGACATACACCCTGATCGCCCTGGCTTCCCTCGTCGCGACGGGCCACGCAGTGGCCGGACCCCTCTCACCCCCCGCCGGGCCCATCGGGTCCTCCGGTCCCACCCTGCTTCAGGTCGCCGATTTGGATCCCCTGGCAGATCTCGTTGACGACATCGATCAGCAGGCTGACGAACTGACCGCGCTCGAGACGCGCATCGACGTTCTGTCACTCCCCGGTGACGCGAGCAACACGCACATCATCACTCAGCCGGGGTCCTATTACCTCAGTGATGACATCATCGTCACGGCTGCCGACACCAACGGCATTCAGATCGATGCCGACAACGTCACGCTGGATCTGAGCGGCAGACAGATCATCGGTGCCAACCTCAATGACGCGTCTCGGGGCATCACGGGCAGTACCACGCTCACGCGTCTCAACGTGGTCGTCCGAAATGGCACCATCCGGGACTTTCAGCACCCGGTCTTCGCCAGGCTCCGGCTCAGTCGGCTCGAGAGCCTGACCATGATTCGCAGCGTCGTCAGCGGATCGAACGTCGTGGTTCTCGGCGACAGTGACTCGAACATGGTCATCGGCTGTCAGATCCAGGCTGCCGGGACCGCCGGGCAGGCGCTCGTGCTGAGCAACACCTACGCCCATGTCATCGCGGAGACGCACTGCCGCGTCGTCCCGATCGGACCGAATCTCGGGCGCGGCTCGGCCGTGCGCGATTGCACGGTGACGACAACGACGCTTGGAAACGGACTCCGTGGTGACGCCGGCAGCGTCTTTCGTCGATGCTCGGTCCGTGACATCGCCGGGCAGGGATTCACGGGTCTCTCCGCTGGCGGTGGCAACATCTTCGTGGAGTGCAATGCGCAGGACTGCGGCACCGATGGGTTCGACCTCGTGCTCAGCATGGCGTTCAACTGTCTGGCACAGAGCTGTGGTGCCAACGGCTTTGAACTCGGTCTCCGGAACTACCTGTATGAGTGCACCGCCATCGACAGTGATGACCACGGGTTCCTGATCGAGACGCAGGGGAGTCGCGTCGAAGCGTGTCACGCCGAGACGATCTCCGGGGTCCCGGCGAACTACGGCTTCCTTGCGCTCCAGCAGGCAGACAGCTGTCTTGTCATCAAGAACACCGCGGTGAATGCCTTCACACGTTTCAACGACATCTCAATCAACTTCTCTTCCTTCGCACCTGAGTGGTTCGACGTCACCCTGGCCGGTCCCTGGGACAATCTGTCGCAGTAAACCGGGGCACCTCCGAGAAGGAGCACCAGTCATGCAGCGCATCGCGATCGTATCACTCCTTGTGGTCACTCCGACCCTCGCCGATTCCAACGTCGCCGATACCCACAAGTATGCCTGGGCGGAGAACGTCGGCTGGACCAACTGGCGCGACGCCGACGCTGGAGCGGACGGCGTCCGCGTCTACCACGACTCGCATCTCGAAGGGTGGGTCTGGGGCGAGAACGTCGGTTGGATCCACGTCGGTGACGGCAACGCTCCCTACGCCAACACCAACCACCTGAACTACGGCGTTAACATCAATCCCGCCACAGGTGACATGACAGGCTTCGCCTGGGCCGAGAACGTCGGTTGGATCAACTTCGGGCCATTCCCACTGACAACGACCGTGCCATCGGCCCGGTGGGAACCCTCCGAACAGCGCATGCGGGGCTATGCGTGGGGTGAGAACATCGGCTGGCTCAACCTCAATGACGCCAGCGTCGGTGTCTGCGCGATACCCGGTGACAACGACTCCGATGGCGCCGTCACGCTCAGCGACTTCACCATCCTTGCATCCAACTTTGGTGTGACGGGTGTCACGCCGTTTACCGACGGCGATGCAACCGGCGATGGCGATGTGAACCTCGCCGATTTCACCAGCCTCGCCAACTTCTTCGGTTTCGTCTGTCCCTAGCCGTGGGATCGTGCCGCATCCGCCATCGCCTGGGCCTGCATCGAGAGTTCGGCCGCCTTGAAGGCATGCTCCTGCGTCATGGCGACTTCGGTGCAATGGAGACAGTCCCGGATCAGCTCGCCGGGGAACGCGAACCCGACAGCTCCCCGGCAGTCGATCTCGTGCTCGCCTTCGCCGTCCACCAGAAAGATGCGATCCGGTCCGCTGTCACGGGCGACATCGATGTACTTGCGGATCTCGATCGTCCCCGCGTCACCGAGCACGAAGCAGCGCCCGTCGCCCCATGAACGAAGACCGTCGGGCGTGAACCAGTCCAGCCTGCAGGAGCACGAGACACCGTTGTCCATGGTCAGATGGGCCTCCCCGAAGTCCTCCAACCCGGGAACATCGGGATGGGCGAAATTCTCCACCCGCGCTGCATCGACATAGCCGTCAGCCGCACCGGCATACGTCAGGAATTGCTCGAACTGATGAGAGCCGATGTCCGTCAGAATCCCGCCGTATCGTGCCTTCTCAAAGAACCATGCAGGCCGTGACGCCTTGTTCAATCGGTGTGGTGCAAGGATCAGCACCTGGAGCACCCGCCCGATCGATCCCTCGCGTATCAGCTTCGTCGCGTGCATCGCCGACTCGCTGTGCAGTCGTTCGCTGTAGTACACCATGTACTTGCGGCCTGTCTCCTGCACCATCCGCCGCGCATCGGCCAACTGCTCCAGCGTCGTGAACGGGCTCTTGTCCACGTAGTAATCCTTACCCGCCCCGAGGACCTCGAGCCCGATGGGACCGCGTTCCGACGGAATGGCGGCACACGCAACAAGGCGCACGTCGTCGTCCTCGAGCACGCGTCGCCAGTCATCGGCAACCTGGACCTGGGGGAACGCCTGCTGAAAGTTGCGGACGCGCTCGGGATCGGGATCGAAGACCCATCGCAGCGTCGCGCCAGCCGCGACCAGCCCCTCCACCATGCCGTAGATGTGGCCGTGGTCGAGATGGGCTGCTGCGATCACGAAGGCGCCCGGCTCAACAACGGGCGTGGTGGGTGCTGCGTCACGGGGCAGGTGGCGCATGCCATCCGGGCTGTGGGCCATCATGCTCGCTCCGATCGATGGGATCCTGCCGCCAGCGACTGCATGCGGCGCTCGAACGCGTCTTCGTCCATCGGCAATGCGATCGTCGTCTCCGACAGCGACGACTCCAGCATCGCATTGGCCAGCCGGACCGACGCGATGCCTTCCGCCGCGGGCGCCACCAGAGCGGCGCCATCGAGAATCGCATCCGCGAAGTTTTGCAGGATGCCCGTGTGCTGGGGTCCATGATCCGGAAAATGGATCTCCTCCAACTCGGACGTCGGGGCGTCGAAGAGTGCGTCGCTCATCCGGGAGAACTCCCGAGCAGAGATGGCGTTGCGTCGGATCGTCATCCGGTCGTGCTCCACGATCGCCGAGCCCCGATCACCGACCACCTCACCGAGCTGCGCAAGCGGATCTTCTGGATCCTGATCACGATGGTGATCTTCTCGGTGGCGGCCTTCTCCTACTCGGAGCAGATCTTTCTCTTTCTGATGGATCCCGCCGTGAAGGCGCTCGGCGAGAAGGGCGCGCGCCTTCAGGCGATCGCCCCCACCGAAACCTTCTTCACCTACCTGAAGTGCGCGCTTCTCGCGGGCTTCGTGTGCTCGCTTCCCGTCACCTTCTGGCAGATCTGGGCCTTCATTGCGCCCGGCCTGTACGCGAAC